>JAFLUV010000044.1 GCA_022508635.1 Prevotellaceae bacterium | reverse complement strand
AAAAAGAGGGTGTCTCAAAAAAACTGAGACACCCTCTTTCATTCGATGTGCTGTTTCCTGCTTTTAGTGTATTTTGGTTCCCGTTAGAAGAAAATGTAACGGTTGTCCTTGATATTCGCCTGCTGGTAGAGCTCGTTAGTAGCACCTGAGAGGACACGGCTGAGACTCTGCTGAAGCGTGCGTTCCTCCTGCTTCTGGTCGTATTTTATGTTGTTCTTCTTCTGGTCAAGCACTTGATAGGCATAGATAGCAGACTTGCCCTTGATGCCAGACATGAAGTCGCCCTTTGCTGCCTTGCTCACAGAACCGCTCAAAGCGGGCTCGCTGGTACCAACCTTCGAGATGAAGGCATTGCTCATGAAGGTGATGTGCTTGATTGTATCGGTAACGGCACCTTCTATTTTGGCTATGTCATCTATGTTCTTGGCTGCACCCATCTTCTCTTCCAGAATGGCAGCCTTCTTGTCCTTCTGCACCTCACCAGTCAGGAAAGTACGAATCTGATCATCCTCCCAAGGCAGGTAACCTTTCTTGTGAATACCTGTGAGTATAATGACAAGTAGGTGATCATTTTCGCCGCACTCATAAAGGGGGGATACATCGCCGACCTTAGTATCGCTATTAAAAATCCAGCGCAGGGCATCACGTGTACTGCGTACATTAACCACATTGTGCTCGGTGTTGCTCATATTGCTACGTGACAATACATTGTAGCCTGCCTGTGTGGCATTAGCTTCAATGTCCTCTGCCTTGGCGTTGCCTGCTAAGAAACTACTGAAATCGTTGTAAGCTTTACTGTAAGTTTCCTTGCTGAAATCAATGGCACGCTTGATGACAGCTACATTGTACTTGTCAATGATATTGCGACGGTCAGTAACCTGAGCAATGATGATGCCCTGGCCGTCGAGGACAATCTTGTTATTGCTACCCACGGCAGCATTGTTGATCGTATTGATGAACTTGCGGTTGTTTTCGTCTATTGCCTGACCCTCGTATTGGTTGCTGGTAATCCATGTTTTAGTAGCAGGCTGGTCGTAACGCTTTGCAATGGTGTCGAAGTCGGCACCTGCTGCAAGGGCAGTCATAATACTATCTGCCGTTTGTTCGGCCGCTGCCATATCAACACCAGGAGCTACAATCTGACGGACCTCAACAGAATCGGGCAGGCTGACTTTGCCAAGAAGGCGGGCAATGTTGATAGTGTTGTCGTGTTCATGTACGAAAGGACCTACCTGAGAACCGACGCTCATAGAGTCAAGTAACTCAGCGATGTCGTGGGGCAGGGACTTAGCACTGACGGGCAGAGCGCTATAAGGAACTTGGCTTGCAGCTTCACGAACAGTCTTGGCGGGGTCTGCACCTTCTACTAAAGCCTGGGCATAGCCTTCCATTTCTGTCATCAAGTTTGCCTTGTCGTCTTCACTGGCAGCGACCTTGATGTCAATGTACTTGATGTCGCGTGTCTCCTGATCGGTACGGAATAACTCTTTCATCTCATTGTATTTAGCCTTGATTTCGCTATCTTCCACTGTAACGTTGTCGTCTGCAACAGAAGAGAAGGGCAGGGCAACCATGAAGATGTCGCTTTCGTTGGTACGACCGTTGAAACTATTTTGTGCAGCTATGGGATTGCTGACAAGCAGACTACCCAGCAGGTTTTGGTACTTCTGGTTCAATGTCTGCTGGCGAATAGTTTTTTCGATGAACTTCCAGTAGTTATTCATCTGAGTATACTGCTCTTTTATCTCGCTGCTAAGTTCGGGATTGGTGATAACCTCATTGTACTGACTAAGGAACTGTTTGAGAGCATTCACGTCGAACGTCCCTTGTGCCGTGCGGAAGGGAGTCTGTGCAAGCATGGGATTGCGTCCCTTGCTAATAATGTCCTGCATCTCTGCATCAGTGACGGTAATACCAAGCTTCTGACACTCATGCTGGATGAGTTTTTCATTGACGAGAGACTGCCATACCTGGTCACGCATCATAGAAAGTTGGTCGTCTGTGAGGGAAGTGAGACCCTGCGTGAACTTTATCACGTCAGTGTACTCCTCAACCATCGCATTGAACTCCTGAATGTTAATTTTTTCGCCATAGATTTCACCAACGCGTTGGCGGCTCTCCGACTGTGTGTACGTAAGGGAGCGCACAAACTCTTCGGCAATAAAGGCGAACAGTGCAAGACCTACGATACCAATAAGGAACTTACCTTTGCTACGAATTTTCTGTAATGTTGCCATTTTTATTTTATGTATTTGTTTTATTTATCGCTTAAAGCGTACAAAGGTACGCATTTATTTTCATATTAGCTTATTTTTGCATAAAAAAGTGTGTTTGTATGCCGTTTTGCTTCTTAGAAACCATACTCCAAATCTGTCTCCATCCCTTTATCAGCCTTCAAGCAACTGTTCGATGAAAAAATCAAGGTCAGCATCAAATCCATTGAGCAGGGTGCCGTCGAGCATAACTGTCTCGTCGCTATCCATGATGACAAGATCTTGCAGTGTCTCATGGTATTCGTCAATGAGGACAAAGCTGAAAGGTTGCATGATACTCATCTGCATAATGCTTGGGCGCAAGCTTTCGATACACTGGCGCAGGATAGGGACGATGTCCTCGTAAAAATTTTCATCAGGACTCTTTATCCACTGCTCTATAACATCGCGGTCGAGTTCTTCATCATCATCGTTGTAGGTGCGTATCTCGCCCGTATAGTTGTTCACCTGAAGGTGGATGTCTGTCATGACGGGCTCTGCATCTGGAGGAAACTTAGCGATGACCTTGTGCAGCGTGTGCTCAATTTGCTGGATTGTCTGTGTGCTTGCTTCCATGTTTATGTGAAGATTGAAAGTTATGATTTCCTTTTTGCTTATAAATCTTTATATATTTTTCCCGTGGCATTGTTTGAACTTCTTACCGCTGCCGCAGGGACAAGGATCATTGCGGCCAGGCAGATTCTCGCGGCGGATGGGTTGCATGGGCTGCTGTTCACGCGTGTCGCGTGCTGCTGCTTGCTGCTGTCCAGCATCACTGAGTTCTCCGCGCGACTCCTGCAAGCGAGGATTTTCGCGACGGGGTGCTTCCTGCTGGGTTGCTTTCTCCTGTATTGTCAGTTCCGGCACCATAGCACGCATGATGATGGATACAGTACGGTCGTTGATGACACTGATCATATTGTCGAAGAGCTTCGCACTTTCCAGTTTGAAGATAAGTAAGGGATCTTTCTGCTCATAGCTGGCATTGTGCACACTGTGCTTTAACTCATCGAGTAGACGGAGGTTCTCCTTCCAAGCATCGTCGATAATGTGCAGGATGATGGCTTTGTGAAATGCCGTTACAACACTGCGCGACTGTGTCTCGTATGCCTCCTTGAGGTTCGCAGGAATATTGTATTGGCGGTTGCCTGCAATGACAGGTACCATGAGATTCTCGTACATACTACCTTGGGGACTCTCGTAGATGTGTGTCACCACCTTATTGGCATTGTTCATCATGATTTCCTCCTTTTGGCGGAAACGCTCCAGCACCTTCTGGTAGGATAGTTCTGCTAAGTCATCGAGTTTCGTGCTCTCCATCTGTTCAGCAGTGAAGGGTACCTCCATTGCAAAGATTTCAAGGAAGCGCAGACGACAACCCTCATAATCGTTATTTTCCAAGATGTAGCAAACGCGATCCCATATCATATTGCTAATGTCCACACCGAGGCGCTCGCCGATGAGGGCATGGCGACGTTTTTCGTAAATAACAGTACGTTGCTTGTTCATCACATCATCATACTCCAGCAAGTTCTTACGGACACCGAAATGGTTCTCCTCAACGCGCTTTTGTGCATTCTCTATGCTGCGTGTTATGATGCTGTGTTCTATCATTTCGCCGTCCTTGAAGCCGAGGCTGTCCATTACTTTTGCGATACGTTCACTGGCAAAGAGACGCATCAGTTTGTCCTCGATGCTGACGAAGAATACACTACTACCAGGGTCTCCCTGACGACCGGATCGCCCACGTAACTGACGGTCTACACGGCGACTTTCATGACGCTCCGTGCCGATGATAGCCAGACCACCCGCAGATTTCACTTCTGGCGAAAGTTTTATGTCTGTACCACGACCTGCCATATTGGTAGCAATAGTAACAGTCCCCAGCATACGTTCCTCAGTCGTTATCATCCCTGAGGTATCATGAGGTTCGCGCTTCTCCTTCTTTGCTGCCTCTGCCTCCAATTGCGACTGATAGGCATTTGCCGTACCACGTTCGCTGAAGGCGCATCCGTCAGTTGTCACAAAGACGGTGCCCAGAGTACTTTGTCCTGCCAAAGCAACAATGTCGGCCTCTTTCTGGTGTAGTTTGGCATTGAGTACTTGATGAGGTATCTTACGCATCTGGAGCATCTTAGAGAGCATCTCGGAGATTTCCACACTGGTCGTGCCAACCAATACGGGACGTCCACTTGTACGCATCTTGTCCACTTCCTCGATGACGGCTTTGTATTTTTCGCGCTGTGTGCGATAGACACGATCGTTCATGTCTATACGGATGACTTCGCGGTTGGTCGGCACTTCCACGACATCAAGCTTGTAAATGTCCCAGAACTCACCAGCTTCTGTGACGGCGGTACCCGTCATGCCTGCCAGCTTGTGATACATGCGGAAATAATTTTGCAGGGTGATAGTAGCGTATGTCTGAGTGGCAGCCTGTACCTTCACATGTTCTTTGGCTTCGACAGCCTGATGTAGACCATCGCTCCAACGGCGGCCTTCCATAATACGGCCAGTCTGTTCGTCGACAATTTTGACTTCACCATCTTGGATGACGTACTCATCATTAAGGTTGAACATTGTATACGCCTTCAGTAACTGCTGTATAGTGTGCACACGTTCGCTCTTAGTAGCATAATCATTGTAGACGCGGTCTTTCTCCTCAAGCTTTTCCTCGTCTGTCTTCTCCGATATGTCAATCTGCGACATGATGGTAGCGATGTCAGGCAGGATAAAAAGTTCAGGGTCATTAACCTGCGAAGCTAACCACTCATTGCCCTTGTCAGTCAATTCCACGCTGTTCAGCTTCTCGTCAACGACAAAGTAGAGCGGATTGGTGGCTTCGGGCATGCGGCGGTTATTGTTTTCCATATAGATTTCCTCCGTGGAAAGCATGCCTGCCTTGATACCCGGCTCGGAAAGGAATTTGATGAGTGGCTTATTCTTTGGTAGAGCCTTATGGCTGCGAAAGAGGGCGAGAAAGCCATCGGCTGTCTTTTGCTTGTCAGAGGTTTCTGTTCCTTCCGTAATCAGCTTCTTTGCATCAGCCAGATATTGTGTAGCCAGCTGGCGTTGCACACCTACCAAACGCTCTACCAGAGGCTGGTACTGCTCGAATTGCTGGTCGTCGCCCTTCGGTACGGGACCAGAGATGATGAGCGGTGTACGGGCATCGTCAATGAGGACGGAGTCCACCTCGTCCACGATGGCATAGTTGTGGGCACGCTGTACAAGGTCTTTCGGGTCTTGAGCCATATTGTCGCGCAGGTAGTCGAAGCCAAACTCATTGTTTGTACCGAAGGTAATATCGGCAAGATAGGCGTTGCGACGTGCCTCGCTGTTGGGCTGGTGTTTGTCAATGCAGTCAACACTCAGACCGTGGAACATATAGATGGGTCCCATCCATTCTGAGTCACGTTTAGCCAGATAGTCGTTGACAGTAACGACATGCACGCCGTTGCCCGTCAAGGCGTTTAGGAAGACTGGAAGCGTAGCGGTAAGCGTTTTACCCTCACCAGTGAACATCTCGGCAATTTTTCCCTGATGTAGCACTGTGCCGCCGAAGAGCTGCACATCGAAATGTACCATGTCCCATTTCAGGTCGTTGCCGCCGGCAATCCAATGATTGTGATAGATAGCCTTATCGCCGTTGATTTCCACGAAGTCGTGTGTAGTAGCCAGGCTGCGATCAAAATCGTTGGCTGTGACTTCTACTGTCTCGTTTTTTGCAAAACGCTCTGCAGTACTCTTGACGATGGCAAATACCTCTGCACGCTCAGCATCAAGTGCTTTTTCGAATGTTTCAAGGATATCTTTTTCCAGCTTGTCAATTTGTGCGAAAATGGGTGCGCGATCCTGTATGTCGATGTTAGGAATTTTATCTTTTATTGTCTGGATCTGTTCGCGAAGTTCTGTGACGGAGCCTTGTATGCGTTCTTTGATAGCTTGGGAACGAGCGCGGAGCTCATCGTTCGAGAGTTTTTGTATTTCAGGGTAAACTTTAAGGACGGCCTCCACCATAGGGCGATAAGCCTTTAAGTCGCGACTTTTCTTGTCGCCAAATATCTTTACCAGGAACTTGGAAATGTCCATATTATATATAATGTATTGTTTGTTAATTGATGGTTACCTGTGGCAGACGGTTAGTTTTTTAGTAGTTGAACGGAGCTTGCGGGCAGGCATTCGGTGCACGGATACGCAGAGCCTGTGCTACAGTGGGTGCCACACGATCAATAGTGACAGGTACTCTTACTTTCTCAGGTATGATGCCAGAGCCTAAAAAGAAAAGAGGAAAACTTAGGTATGACTCTCGACTGAGCGATTGTTCATGAGTGTCTTCGTTATTAAGGAGCCATCCGGGAGAGACCTGTATGAGAATATCGCCCGAGCATTTCGGGTTGTATGCGTTGCGTAACTTACTGATTCCTGGTGTCCATGCACCTAGAGATAGACGTTGGCTGGTATAGACATCCTTTACACCGCTCAATTGGATGAGGAAGGCACTGCAACGATCGAGTACTTCCGCCAAGTTAAGGTTTCGGTTCTCAATGAGTTTAAGATTAAGATAGAGTTGGTTGTCGATTGCTGTCTCCACATAGTTGCCAGAGCCATAGACCGCAATGAGGTACATATTGAGCAGCAACTGAGCCTTTGTGATAGAGAAAATACCAGTGGGAATACGATACTTGCTCAGGTCCATCAGTTCCTCTGAGTCAAAATATCCTGTGCTCGTTACTACGAACAATGTTTTGTCCATACCTACTTTCTCGTCTACGAAGTCAAAGAGTTCTTCCAATTGACGATCAAGACGCGCATAGGTGTCCTGCATTTCCATACCATATTGCCTGGCAGATTGGTGGTCGTAAGCACCAGCATAATAAGTCAGCGTCAGCATATCAGTCACGGCATCAGTACCAAGTCCTGCCTTCTCAATAGCTTGCTTGGCAAAGAGGTTGATTTCATCGTTGACGCAAGCTGTGGCTTTGAATTCTCTGAACTTGCGCTCACTTTTGAACTTATGGCTGAATGCTTTACCTTTGGTACCATCCGAGGCAAAGTAGTTAAATTCGACTACTTGGTCATTGAGGGGCTTCCAGACAATGTCGGCAATGCGACTTTCAAGCGACAAACGGATGTCAAAATCTGTTGCCCAGTCGGGATAATCGTCGTAATAGCAGGTTGTTGCCCATTTCCCAGTCCAGTCGTCAAGCCAGAAAGCACCGTTCCCGGCATGTCCTGCGCCGAGGACAGCTGCTTCGCGCGTCGGGGCGATAGAAAGCACGATGCTCTTGCCCTCTGAAGATATTTTCAGCTCATCGCTGATGGTAGATACAGCCAAATGCTTGGGCGAGGATTTTTCGCTTGTGTTGAAACCGGGATAAGTCTCATCGTCCACACAAAAGACGGGAAGTAACGTCTGGCGGTCAAGCCAGTGGCTGCCTACGATACCATTGACGTAGGGGCTGGTACCTGTCATTAGACAAGCCATTGCCGATGCACGATCTGGCGTGCTGAACGGATACTCTGCCTGCGTGTAAAAGTGCCCTTTTTCCTTCAGGCGGAGGAAGCCGCCCTGTCCATAAAGCGGCGTAAAAGCATCCAAGTAATCGTTACGAAGCTGGTCAATGACGATGTTTACCACCAGCGAGGGTACTTGCGGTGATTCTTGTGCTTCAGTGCCACTGACGCTGAAAAGCACAATGAGCGAGGTGAGAAGCCTATATCTGTTCATGTCCATCTGCGTACTCTCTTTTTCTTTTTTCTCCTTTGGCAGAAGATATAATAGCTGACAGGTCGCGTCAGCAGGCATAAAGCCAAAGGAATAGTTATTTTAGCAAACTCTTGTGGAATCCATGGAGAAAAGAGCAGGAACGAAGTTATTACAGCGAACTGGAAAGTATACCAGAGTGTATTTTCATGCTTAATGGCAGCCTTTATAACGAGGGGAATACCTATCAAAGCAATGGGATTCAGTATCCAGACCTGCCAATTGGATCCGACCGCAGGATGCTCCGAAAAGAGGAGCATAAAGGTAAGCAAAGTCCCAGCCATGCCTTGTAAAAGCAGGAGTAACACATCCCATAGCCAGAAAAGCCGTCTTGTCCATGTCTCAAGGAGCAGTACAAAAAGACAGCCGATAGCGAAGACTAACATTGCTTGCCACGGCAGAAGTGGAAACTCGGGTTCAACTGTTTGTGGCTGTGCCTCCAAAAGAATTTCTGTGTGTAATACTAATGGTCGTTGATCACCTGTGGGTGTGCAGATAAAAGCGCCATTAAAAGCGTTCATCATGTTCTCAGGAGCAAACATTGCGGCACGTTCCGTTAAAAGCGTATCCACCTCTGCGCCAAGCAGGAGGTCATTCCCTTCCTGCGCCCACGGATGTTTTTCAGTATATAAGTGTAATATTTCACGGAAAGTCTGGCAAGGCAGAGTGTCAGGGTACTGAATATGCCCGTTGATGGCTTGCTCCACCATATCACGTACTTTAGTCGTGCAGTTATTATATAAGAAATTGTAGCGGTACACACAATTTTCGGGAAGACAATTTTCCTGGAGATTGTTTACAAGCAGCTGCGTTTCCTGCTGTGTCAAGTTCAGTTCCTGCGCTGTAATGCTCGATCCGCGCTGGAGGTATTCCCTAACAAAAATGTCCCAAGGAAGAGATTCTACCATATAGTCGCACTGCCCGAGTACAAAACGCCAAAGGAAATGGGGCTTCGAGAAACTAAACACACCATAATTGAATACCTCATCAACTTCTTTCCCAGGATGTTGCACACGAATAGCTGTATGTCCATAGAGAGCATACACTTCCTGTCCGGGCGAGCACGTAAGCACAGACACCCGCATACTATCTGATAGCTCACTGCTATGTGCTAAAGTAGGAAGCAGGAAGCACAATAATATGGCTATATACTTAAACATCGGGCGCAAAGATACTATATTTTATTGTAAAAAACAGCATGTCCATTCACTTTTTTGTCGTTGCCATTAATTCTTTCCTCCCTTTGTATTACTTTATTAGCGGATTTTAATATCTTTGCACTCGTGAAATTGATAATAGACATAGGAAACACCGTCACCAAGATAGTTGCATTCCAAGGTGACGAACCTATTGACGAGATACGTGCTGAGGGTGGCGATCTGTCTGGATTGGATGCTTTTGTGGTGAAACACAGTTTCCGGCATGGTATTGTCGGGGCAGTGCGTGAGCTCAGGCCGTGCGAGGAAGAATCACTCTCACGCTTGCAGATTCCCATTCTTCGTTTTTCGCCGGATACACCTGTTCCCATCACGAACCGTTACCGTACACCCAAGACCCTGGGTAGCGATCGCCTTGCAGCTGTTATCGGTGCAAGTTCGCTCAAACCTGGCAAGGATCTGCTTATTATCGATGCTGGTACCTGTATCACTTACGAAGTCATAGATGCGCGAGGTAACTATTGGGGTGGTAACATCGCTCCCGGCATGCAGATGCGTTTGAGAGCGTTGCATGAGTTCACAGCCCGCTTGCCATTAATAGAGGCAGAAGGTGATGTTCCCGGGATGGGCTACAATACAGAGACTGCTATCCGCAGCGGTGTCTTGCGCGGCATGAAGTACGAGATAGAAGGCTATATCAAGTCGATGAGGGCAAAATTTCCGCATTTGCTGGTTTTCCTGACTGGTGGCAACCAAATCAACTTCGATGCAAACATTAAGAACAGCATATTTACGGATAGGTATATCGTCCCCAGAGGACTGAACAAGATACTGGATTTTAACAAAGAACAAAGATGAAGAACAGAGAATTCACATATATCCTTGTCTTTTGCCTTTTGCTCTTTGCTCTTGGCTCTATGTCCATAGCTCAGGCACAGACAAACGGATGCAACTCTCCCTATTCCCGATATGGGATCGGACTGCTCAGCGAGCAGTCTGTGGGTTTTAACAAGTCGATGGGCGGAGTGGGCCTTGGCGTACGCATAGGTAACCGCGTCAACACCGTCAATCCTGCCTCATATTCTGCCATTGATTCTCTGAGTTTTATCATGGACGTGGGTATGAAGGCATCGTTTGGACAGATGAAGCAGGGAACGACAACAGTGGGAGTCAAAAATGCTACCCTCGATTATGTCCACGTCGGCATGCGTCTTGCCCCACGGCTGGGACTTGCTGCAGGTTATATGCCTTACTCAAGCATTGGCTACAAGTTCTATTCCAAGGACGAACCCATTGCAGTCGATGGCAATTCCGCACAATCTGTCACCAACGGCAACCTTTATAGCGGTAACGGAGGATTGGATCTGGCTTACATTGGATTGGGTTGGAAAATATATCGCAACATTTCGATTGGAACTAATATCAGCTTCCTTTGGGGCAAGTACAACCATGATTTGTCACAAGTATTCAAGGAGAACGGTGTGTCGAGTAGCAGTTATCGCGGAACATATAAGAACTACAATGCGTTGCTGAAGACATATAAAATAGATTTTGGAGCACAGTATCCCATACGCCTAAGCCGACAGGATTGGCTGACTCTGGGCGTGACGGTAGGCATTGGGCACAAGATAGCACAGGATGCAACGCTTGCTATCTACACCTCGAACGGTGATTCTACGCAGTACGTTGCTTCTTCACCGTTCGACCTTCCTTTCTCCTTCGCAGGTGGTGCAGCATGGCAGCACAAGAACACACTGGTGGTGGCTGCCGATGTTCACCATGAGCAATGGGGCAACTGTCGTATGCCTGTCGAAACGTCAAACAGCTATGTACCCATGGAGGGTAGCTATAGCAATATGACAAAAGTTGCTGTAGGTACTCAATGGATACCCAATCCTTTCGGAAAATACTGGAAGCGTATCCAATATCGGGCAGGTATCAACTACGCGACACCTTATCTCAAAGTGAATGGCCATAACGGTCCCAGTGAACTCTGCATGAGCATTGGTGCAGGCGTCCCCATCACCAACAGGTATAACAACCGATCTGTCGTCAATTTCGGTCTGCAATGGCTGAGGCGTGCATCCGGTGCTTCTGGCATGATAACGGAGAATTATATGCTCATCAACCTTGGCATTACTTTCAACGAACGCTGGTTCATGAAATATAAGATACAATAAATATAAGAAAGAGTGAAGGCTACAAGTAAGTATGGATGCTATATAAGTTTGTTTGAAGATAGCAAGGTGGAGTAGCCTCGATGATGTCAAGAATGAAGAACTTTCAGCTTTCTATTTTTAATTGTATATGTCTGTCCCTTGCTCTGCTCTCATTCGGGTGCTCGGGCGAGGAGGAACACTTGGCAGAGGCTGTCAGCGAGGGGGATTCTGTTCCGTTCATGCATGCTATCGGCGTGAATACATTCATCAGCGACAGCGGTGTGATGCGCTATCATCTGGTGGTCGAGGAGTGGGACATCTACAACGGGAATAATGGTGAGGCATCTACTTGGAAGTTTATGAAGGGACTACTCATGGAACGCTTCGATGAAAAATTCCATACCGACCTCTTCGTTCAGTCCGACACTGCCTATCTGCATCGTCAGAATTTGTGGGAACTGCGGGGCAGGGTTGTGGTGCGCAATGTAAACGGTGATGTCTTTCGTACCGAAGAACTCTTTTGGGATCTGAACCGCCACGAGATGTGGAACCATACGTATATGCACATTACAACTCCCGAGCGCGAGCTGGAAGGAACGGAGTTTCGCAGCAATGAGCAGATGACGCGCTATTCCGTGAACAATTCTGTCGGTACGTTCCCCATCGCGGAAAAGGAGGAAGAGAGCAAGCAGTCTGCTTTGCCTGACTCTGTTCAAAGCTTTCCTTCAAGGGGAGAGACTCAGAAGGCATCTTCGCAGAGAAGCATTTCCCCGCAGGCGGAGCATCACATAGAAACGCCCTAATCCGAACATTCAATGCAAGACATAGACACCTCTACTATCATTTCTGTTGTGGCCATCCTTCTGCTGTCCGGCTTTTTCTCGGGGATGGAGATTGCCTTCGTTTCGAGCAGTAAGCTACGCTTCGAAATGGAGAGGCAAGAACAGGGACTCTCGCCACGTCTCATTGATATTTTCTATCATCATCCGAATAGTTTTATTTCCACGCTTTTAGTGGGAAACAACATAGCGCTGGTCATCTATGGTATACTCATGGCAAAGATTGTCAGTGCCGCCATCCTCATTCCGTTAGGCATTCATAATCCGGTTGGTGATTGTCCAAATGAGGCTGTCTGTTTGTTTTTGCAGACCATCCTTGCCACGATTATCGTACTTGTCACGGGCGAGTTCTTGCCTAAGACGCTCTTCCGTATCAATCCCAATCGCATGATGCGCATCTTCGCACTACCCGCCTACATATTCTATATAGTGCTCTGGCCTGTCAGCAAGCTGACCAGCTCACTGGGCAAGTTGCTGCTATGGATGGCGGGCGAGAAAGTTGCCAAGACACCTATGGAGAAGACATTCACTCGCGAAGACTTGGACTACCTCATACAAAGTAATATCGACAAGGCAACGGACGAGGAGCACATAGAGAATGAGGTGAAAATCTTCCAGAATGCGCTCGACTTCAGTTCCGTCAAGGTGCGTGATTGCATCGTGCCCCGCACTGAGATTACTGCCGTTTCCGCAGACACCTCCCTGCACGACCTGCGCATTCAGTTCGTGGAGAGCGGACACAGCAAGATCATCGTCTACAAGGAGGATATTGACAACATTGTGGGCTACATCCATAGCGTTGAGATGTTCCGTCTGGCAGAAGGTGAAGATTGGACGAAGCACATACGCGAGGTGCCTATCGTGCCTGAGACGATGAACGCGCAGAAGCTGCTTGGCATCTTCATCAGCCAGAAACGTTCGCTGGCTGTCATCGTCGACGAGTTTGGCGGCACCAGCGGTATCATCACGATGGAGGACTTGGTAGAGGAAATTTTCGGTGAGATAGAAGATGAGCATGACAGCAAGAATTACATTGCTCGCGAGATTGCTCCAGGCGAATATCAGCTCTCCGGTCGACTGGAGATAGCACAGGCTAACGAGTTGCTCGGCCTGAACCTTCCCGAGAGCGACGAGTACCTGACCGTTGGCGGACTCATCCTGCATGAGTTCCAGAACTTCCCCAAACTGAACGAACCTGTGTGTTTCGGACATTGGGAGTTCAAGGTGACGAAGAAGACCACCACCAAGATTGAGCTCGTGCAACTGCGCGTATTGGATTCCTGACGGCTTGCAGGGCTTTTTGTCGATTCCTTTCATATCTTGTTTTTTAGAGTCTGTAGGAACCTCACGTTAAATTTAACCTGTTTTCACCATTCGTTTTAGCCAATAAACCTTTTCCTTATCTTTTTTATTGTGCGGGCGCACTGCTCCCTGAGATATTACAGCCGATTCGCCGCCAACGGAACTTGCCCGCAC
>JAFLUV010000043.1 GCA_022508635.1 Prevotellaceae bacterium | reverse complement strand
GACATCAGAACGATACTGCCCATAGAGGGCAACGAAGACATAATAGACGGCATAGACAGCCCAGCAGTCCCGCTGTACAAGGGAACCAATACCCCGTACTACACCCTTGACGGCAAGCCTGCGGCCAACCCCACCCGCAAGGGCATCTACGTCAAGGACGGCAGGAAGGTAATGCTGAGATAAACACTGTTTAGCTACAGGCAAGAATGCATATAGACCGACCCCCGGTAGTCAGACAAGCGACTTCCGGGGGTCAGTATGTTCAGCTACGACCGTTGTGGGATGCGTGACGGAAAGACAATAGTCAGGAGTTGTCCGCCTCCTTGTCCTCGGGCAGCGAGAGCGAGCCGAGCGACTTCTTCTTCTTGTTCTCCTGTGCACCGTACTTGAGTAGCTGGCGGGCGGCGGTGGTGATGCTGGGGCCGGAAGCGGCAGTGACGGTATTGACATCGTCGAAGGCCTTGCGGGTCTTCGCAAGCATCTCGTCTACCTTGGCAAAGCGCTCCACGAAGAGCTGTACGCGCTCCACGAGCAGGTTGGCGCACTGCATTATCTTCTCCTGGTTCTCCACCTGGCGCGTCTGCTTCCAGGTAAGCTCGAGCACGCGCAAGGTCATGTAGAGCGACTGGCTGCCCGAGATGACGACGCCTTGGTCGTATGCCTCCTTCCAGAGCGTCGGGTCGCCTTGCAGGGCAAGCTGCAGGGCGCTCTCCTGAAAGACGTACATCAGCACGAAGTCCAGTCGCCCCTTGTCGGACTTCGCATAGCGGAAGTACTGCTTCTGCGCCAGTTCGCGGACATGCTGGCGCATGCTGCCTAAGTGACGGCGAAGGGCGGAGTCGCGCTCTGCGTCGTCCCGGGCGTTCTGATAGTCGACGAAAGCCGTGAAGGACATCTTGCTGTCGATAATGACGTCGCGCCCGTCAGGGAAGTGGAGTACGGCGTCGGGCACCATGCGGTGGCCGTCGTCGCCAAGGATGCTGCGTCCCAGCTCGTCGCGCATCGTCTCCTGTGTATCGTACTGAAGTCCGCGCTCCAGCTCCATCTGCTCCAGGATCTGGCTGAGCTTGAGCTCGCCGAAGTTGCCCTGCAGCTTGTTCTTGCCCGTCAGCGCCTGTGCCAGCCGTTCCGTCTGCTCACCCATTGCCCGCTCTCGCTCTATGTTGACCTGTATGGCAGCCTTCAGCTCGCGCAGTGAGTCGTCGTGATCCTTCTGCATCTTCTCCGTCTGGGTGCGCATCTGTTGCAGGTTCTGCTGCAAT
The DNA here is from genome assembly GCA_022508635.1 of Prevotellaceae bacterium. Lineage (GTDB taxonomy): Bacteria > Bacteroidota > Bacteroidia > Bacteroidales > Bacteroidaceae > Physcousia. Next base: position 12,571 of record JAFLUV010000043.1, on the reverse strand, counting down.
GGGCTGAGAATCTTGGAGAGCTGTTCGCTGTTGACGACAGAAAGCTCCGCCGCCCGCTCCTTGAGGACACGCTCGGAGGTGGTGCTCATCTGTTCTCGGAGGAGCGCCATCTGCTGCTCCATCTGCCTGTGCTGTGCCTCCTGCTGTGTCCGCATCTGCTGCGCTCCCGCCTCTTGCAGTACTCTCAGCTGTTCCCGGAAAGCCTCCTGCTGGTCGCTCATCTGCCGCTCGGTGGCGGCACAGTGTTCCTTGGTTGCCTGTACTTGCGTGCGCATGGCGAAATAGACGCCTGCTGCGCCCATGGCAATGCCGATGATGAGATAGACGAGTTCCATGGCTTACGAATTGCGGTTCATGTCTGCTTCAATGAAGTCGATGAGGCGCTCCACGGCTTCAGTCTCCGGGATGTTCCTCTCGATGCACTCCCTGTTCTTGTAGAGCGACACCTTGCCGCGGGCAGCACCCACGTAACCGTAGTCGGCATCCGCCATCTCGCCCGGACCATTCACGATGCAGCCCATAATGCCTATCTTGAGCGTGCGGTAGCGTGCATCCGCTTGTGCCTTTTCCTCGACGGCAGCCTTGATGCGGCGGATGGTGTCCTGCAAGTCGTAGAGCGTGCGCCCGCAACCCGGACAAGAGATGTACTCCGTCTTGTGCATCTGCACGCGAGCTGCCTGCAGGATACCTTGCGCAACAGGAATCTCACACTCCGGCTCCTCGCTCAGGCTGACACGTATGGTATCGCCGATGCCGTCGATGAGCAGTGCCCCGATGCCGACGGCACTCTTCAGCCGCCCGTCCTCGCCCTCGCCGGCTTCCGTCACGCCCAAGTGCAGCGGATAGTCCATGCCTTCAGCCTCCATCTGTTTGCAAAGCAGACGGACACTCTCGACCATGATGACGGTATTCGATGCCTTGATGCTGACTACGACGTCGCGGAACTGCTCGCGCTCGGCAATGCGAAGGAACTCCATGCACGACTCCACGATACCCTCGGGCGTGTCGCCGTAACGCGACATGATGCGGTCGGAGAGGGAACCGTGATTCACGCCGATGCGAACGGCAGTGCCGTGCTCGCGACAGATGGCCAAGAAGCGGCAAAAGCGCTCGTCCAGCCGGGCAAGTTCCTGCCGGTACTCCTCGTCGGTATATTCCAATGTCTTGAACTGGCGGGCCGGGTCGACATAGTTGCCCGGATTGATGCGCACCTTCTCCACGATGGTAGCCGCTACGTCGGCAACGTTCGGATTAAAGTGGACGTCGGCACAGAGAGGGATGTCCCCGTAACCTCGCTCAGCAAGTCCGGCCTTGATGTTGCGCAGGTTTTCGGCCTCACGCGTGCCTTGCGTGGTGAGTCGGACCAGCTGTCCGCCTGCCTCGATGATGCGAATAGCCTGCGCGATACACCCTTCCGTGTCGAGCGTGGAGCAGGTTGTCATGCTCTGTACCGCTACGCGGTTCTCGCCGCCGATGCACAGCTTGCCAATCCTTACCTCGTGCGTCTTCCTCCTCATGGCTTAGTTGGTCTTGAAGTTGTATTTCACCTCTTTGAGCTCATCGTTTGCCTTTACAATCTTTTCCTTGAGCCCCTGCTTATAGTCACGGAGTTTTCGGGCAAGCCCTTCGTCGCTCAGAGCGAGCATTTCGGCAGCAAGGATGGCTGCGTTTTGTGCGCCGTTCACGCCGACGGTAGCAACGGGGATACCTGGAGGCATCTGTATGATGCTGAGCATAGCGTCCAGTCCGTCGAGCATTCCTTTGATGGGTACGCCAATGACGGGTAGCGTGGTGCTTGCTGCCACAACGCCGGGCAGAGCCGCAGCCATACCCGCGCCGGCAATGATGACCTTCAGGCCTCGCTCTTCGGCAGTGCGAGCAAAGGTTTCCACTTCTTGCGGTGTGCGGTGTGCAGAGAAAGCGTTCATCTCGAAAGGAATGCCAATTTCATCGAAAAACTTGGCGGCTTTCTCCATGACGGGCAGGTCGCTGGTGCTGCCCATGATGATGCTTACGATAGGTGTCATAGTGTTGTCTTTTATTTAATCAGTTATCATTTGTTTCCCAAAAGAACAGGCTTTATTACATAAGTATTGTGCCAATGATGCCACAGGCAATGCCAATGATGGTACCGCCAAGTACTTGTGCCAACGTATGCTGGCGTAGTACCATGCGGCTTGTCATGACACAGCCCGAAATGAAAATTGCCAATGAAAGCCACCATACGGGGTTGAAGCCGAAGATGTCGGCATATGCTATCAGCGCACCAATCACTCCGCCTGAACCAGCAGCATGCATGCTCACCTTCCACCATATATTGAGTACAACGCAGGCACACTGTATGAGCAGTGAGATGCCGATAATGGCAGTCATGAAGTGTGGCATGTGGGTGACGGAAAGGATGTGCATAAGGCAGAGGTAACTGCATATATTAATAATATAGGGCATGACACGCTTGTGCCGCTTGCGTAGTTCCTGTGCGCTCCAACCATGAGCACGGCGATAGAGGTAGACGGACAGAGCAGGCAGGCAGAACGTGAAAACGTAGACAAGCGAAAGTATCCAAAGCTTGAAGACCCACGGGAATTGGTTCAGGAAGGTAAAGCTGAGCAAAATAAGCGTTCCGACGGTTGGATAGTATGACGGCCGGAAAACAATTGAAAAGATGCGGGCTATGAAGATGGCTTGTTTCATTTGCCAATTACCATTTAACCTTTCGTCATGTTTGGGATTATTTTCTCATTCTGGCTACAGGAATGCCCATTTGTTCGCGATATTTGGCAACAGTGCGTCGGGCAATGTTGAAGCCGTCGGCATGGAGCATCTGTGCCAGACGTTCGTCGCTGAGAGGCTGGTGTTTGTCCTCCTGTTCGATATATCGTTGCAAGGCAGCCATCACTTGGCGAGCTGTAACGTCCTCGCCTTCGTCGCTCTTTGTGGCGCGGTGCGTGAAGAGCCGTTTGAGGGGAAATGTGCCGAAAGGAGTCTCAACATATTTACTGTTAGAGACGCGGCTGATAGTGCTGATATCGTAGCCTGTAGCTTCGGCAACGTCCTCAAGCTTCATGGGACGCAATAGTGTCTCATCACCTTCTTGGAAGAATGGTTTTTGCAGGGAAACGATGGCCTGCATGGTGCGCATCATTGTTTCTGAGCGTTGTTGCAGGGCATTGATGAACATCTGTCCGCGCTCAACATATTGGCGCACGAAAGCATTGTGCTCTCCATCGGCATCCGGACTGATTATGAGTGAAGGCAGGTTGCCTCTGCTCAGGGTAACAGTGATGGTGCCGTTGTCGTCAGTGTCGACCAGGAAGTCAGGCTGTATGCTTTGTGCGCGGTCGCTGGTCTTGGCTCCGACGGCTCCTCCCGGTCTTGGGTTAAGTCTCATTATCTCCTTTTGCAGAAGTTCTATCTGGGTAAGATTGATTTTCAGTTTCTGTGCCAACTGTTTCCAGCGTTTATGTGTGAAGTCGTCGAAATACTTGTCGAAAAGCTTGATAAGCAGGTCGCGATAGGGAATCTTTTCGTTGCGACGGACTTGCAGGATCAGACACTCTTGCAGTGAACGGGCACCGATGCCGGGCGGGTCGAACTGTTGAAGGATGCCGAGGACATGTTCCAACTCTTCGGTATTGGTATAGAGACCTTGGTAGATTTCCGCTTCGTCAGCAAGGATGGCAAGTGATTTCCCGAGCAACCCGTCTTCGCCAAGCGAGCCAATGAGGTATTCCATGAGTTCTTTCTCGTGGTCAGAGAGTTCAAAGTCGGCCATTTGTTCACGCAAGCGGTCAGTGAGAGTCAGGGTATCGTCGTAGGACATGTATTCGGATGCGTTGTTGCTGTGGCTGGCACCTGTCAGGAAGTCGGGGACATCGTCTTCGCTCCGGTAATCATAGGTTACATCACCAGCTGTTGTATCTTCTCCTCCTTCCTCGTTCTCCTTAAGGGAGGGAAGGGGGTCTTCTTCTTTCCGTTCGAGCCAAGGATTTTCCAGACATTCCAGTTCTACACGTTGTTGCAAAGCCTCGATAGGCATCTCCGTTAGACGGACAAGCAACACGTGCTGTGGCAACAATTGTTGCACTTGCATCTGCTGCTGCGTCTGCATCTGTTCTTGTGTCTGTAGGTTCTTTTGTGCCATATCGTGGAACAGGTGTTAGTTGTTGGCGGGAATCAGGTTCATTTCAGCAGCTTTTTCCAGCATGAACTGGAAGGCGGCATCGTGATCGTTGGGAATGACGGAGTCCCAAATGGCATCCTTGACGGCTTGTTTCAGAATGCCAATTTCGCGGCAAGGCTTCAGACTGAAAATCTGCATGATTTCCTCGCCCGAGATAGGATTATGCCAAGTGCGGTAGTTGTCACGAGCTTGGAGGTCAATGAGTTTCTTGCGGACAAGCTGAAAGTTTTGCAGGAAGCGGTGCTTCTTCTCGCGGTTTTTACTCGTGATGTCGGCTTCGCAAAGTCGCATCAGGTCGTCGATGTTCTCGCCAGCTTCGAAGAGCAAGCGGCGGACGGCACTGTCCGTCACCTCTTCGTCGGCAATGGCGATGGGACGCATGTGTAGTCCCACAAGGGTTTCGACGTATGCCATGCGCTCGTCCACCGGCAACTTCATGCGGCGGAAGAGTGGTGCTACCATCTTTTGTCCGATATAGTTGTGGTTGTGGAACGTCCAGCCGGCGAGGTTGTCCCAGCGTTTGCTGCGCGGTTTGCCGATATCGTGCAACAGAGCGGCCCAGCGCAGGAACAGAGGCGTTTCTTGCTCCTTGCAGATGTTGTCCAGTACTTCGAGCGTATGGTAGAAATTGTCTTTGTGTGCCCGGCCATTGCGTGTCTCGACGCCTTCGAGGGCGGCCACTTCGGGCAGGATAATGGGGAGCAGTCCGCAGCGGCTCAGTTCGATAAAGCCAATGCTGGGTGCTGCCGTCATCATTATCTTATTTAGTTCATCAGTGATACGCTCCTGCGATATGATTTTGATGCGGTCGGCATTACGTGCGAGGGCTTCCTGAGTTTCTTCCTCTATCTGAAAGCGCAGTTGAGTGGCAAAGCGGATGCAGCGCATCATGCGCAGCGGGTCGTCGCTGAAGGTGATATCAGGGTCGAGGGGCGTGGCAATGATGCCGTCTTCTAAGTCAAGCAGGCCTTCAAAGAGGTCGATGAACTCTCCGTAGCGTGTTGTATTAAGGCAAAAGGCGAGTGCATTGATGGTGAAGTCACGGCGGTGCAGGTCATCGTCGAGCGTGCCGTCCTCTACGATAGGTTTGCGGCTGTTATGCTGATAGCTTTCGCGACGCGCACCGACGAACTCTACTTCCTGTCCGTGCCATTTGAGCTGTGCAGTGCCGAAGTTGCGGAAGATACTGACGTGAGTGCTACGTCCCAAGTCCTTGGCGAGGGCTTGGGCAAGGCGAATGCCAGGGGTGGGGGACTGGCTGTTGTCCACTACTACTACGTCGATGTCCTTTGATGGGCGTTCCAGGATGATGTCCCTCACGTAGCCGCCCACTACATAGCACTCTAATCCTAAAGCATCGGCTTTCTCACCGATGCGTCGCAGCAACGGGTCGTCGATGACGCGAAGCGAGTCTGTCTGACGGGTGCGTTGGCGGAAGTTGTCATACTCCTGAATGGCGTCTTGGATGGTCATCTTCCTAATGTTTATTCCTCTTCTTAAGGTCTTCCTGGAGCTTGCGCTCGAAGAATTGTTTCTTTACATTGAGCCGCTTCCACTCTTCGCCTGTAGCCAGCCGGCAACTATCGGCAGCAGAATTTATCTCGATGCTGTCAAGCAGCAGGATGGCTTGCTGGCGTGCTTCGATTGCTGTCGGATATTTGCGGCGAAGAGAGAAAATGGTGTCCCGCGCTTCGTCGTAAAGGTGGTGATGGAGGGCGTAGCGTGCTTCCTTGAGCATGTTGGCTGCACGTTCGTCGTCTGTTTTTTGGGTGCAGGCATTTAGCAATATGAGGGCCAGAGCGGCAAGTATGGCGGAGTGTTTCATAGGTTGGTGTTGTTGTTAGAGTCCGAAGATGGGCAGGATAAAGTTGCGGAAGTCGTTGCTGATGGCAAGCAGCATGAGTGCCATGATGATGCCCAGTCCGATTCTTTCTATCCAGATCATTGCCTTTTCGGAAGGTTGATGTCCCGTGATGCCTTCGTAGAAGAGCAGTGCGATGTGTCCGCCGTCAAGTCCCGGTATGGGCAGGATGTTCATTACTGCCAGGATGATGCTGATGAGGGCGGTGAGCATCCAGAACTGTTGCCAGTCCCAGGCGGCGGGGAAGACGTTGCCGATGGTGATGAATGAGCCGACGCTTTTGGCGCCGTCGGCACTGGCTACGTAGCGGAGGTCGCTCACATAGTCCTTGAGTACGCGCCAGCCGTGGCTCAGGCCGGCAGGGATGCTGGAGGCGAGGCTGTAGTCGAGGTGGACGGTCTGGAAATCGGGGAGGTGTCGTGTGACGCCCATCAGGTAGTTTTCGTCCAGCTGCATGCGCAGGGTGTCCAGGCGGCTCATGTCTGCCGTGGCGACGACGGCGTCGAGGGTGCGCCATCTGAGGCTGTCTGCTGCCGTGCAGTCGGGGGAGCTGAGCACGTCCTGTCGGCGCAGTGTTACTTCGTAGTCGAAGTCTGCCCAGGTGCTGATTTCTTTTCCGTTCACTGCGACAAGCTTCATTCCTGGTTTGATGCCGGCTTTGTCGGCGGCGGAGCCTGCCATGACGGAGTCGATGACTGATTCTGCCAAGGGGGAGAGGAATTGCTGTTGTGCTTGGAGCATCTTCAGCATGGAGAGTCCTTTTTCCGGCATCTTCAGCTCGATTTCTTCCGTGCCGCGTAGCACTGTGACGGTGCTGGCGCCGGAGATGGTGCGTATGACGGCTGCGCCGTTATATTCCGCTATCTCCTTGCCGTCGGCGCGGACGGGGATGTCGCCGTCGCGGAATCCGATGGCGTGGGCTTGCTCGTTGTACTGGAAGCCGTCGCGAATGCTTGTCATGGGGATGTAGTCGCGTCCCCATGTGAGGAGGACGGCGGAGTAGATGACCCAGGCTGTGACGAGGTTCATCAGCACGCCGCCGAACATGATGAGGAAGCGCTGCCATATCTTCTTGGAGCGGAACTCCCAGGGCTTGGGTTCGCCTGAGAGTTTCTGGTTGGTCTCGTCTATCATGCCGTCGATGGCGACGTAGCCGCCTATGGGCAGCCAGCCGATGCCGTATTCGGTGCCGACGGCGGGGTCGTATTCCTTGTTGCCGATGTTCTCTGTCACGATCTTGTCTTTCTGTCCGGTCAGGAGGTAGTACTGGTTGCGAAGCCAGGCGAAGAAGTTCTTCCCTTCGTTTCCGCGCTTTGTGACGAGGGGCTTGCCGATGAGGCGGCGGAACCAGTCGTCGTAGGTGCTGAAGAGGTGGAAGCCGTAGTTGGCGAACATGTAGAAGCGCGTGACGCGGGTCTTGAATAGTTTGGCAAAGCCGAAGTGCCCGCCTTCATGCAGCAGGACCAGGAGGCTGAGGCAGCAAAGCATCTGCAGGGCTTTTATGAGTACTGTTTCCATTGTTTACGTGTGTTGATTCTATGATGTTGGTTTTTAGTGTTTTATTGACTGTTGTCCTGTGTCGTTCCTACCGGCTTCGCAACTGGTACGTACCAGTTGCAAAATTGGTACGCGCCGATTCTCAAATTGGTACGTACCAATTTCTCGGTTGGTTAGTACCAATTCCCTGACTGGTACGTACCAGTTTGGGAGCCGTTGCCTTGTGTTCGCCGAAGTCACGTTGTCCGTCAGTTTGATTGTTCGTATTCTCTCTCCCCGGGAGGGCTATCGGAGGCACTCGCTTGCGATGGCGCGCGACTCGCGGTCGCAGTCGAGGTAATCCTGCAGCGAGGGCCTGTCCTGGTGCGGTACGCGCCGCAGCGTCTGCTCTATGACGTCCGCCATCTGCAGGAAGCCGCAGCGCTCCTGCCGGAAGGCAAGGTTCGCCACCTCGTTGGCAGCGTTCACGATGCAGGCAGCGTTGCCGCCCAGCCTTATCGCCTCGTATGCCATCAGCAGGCAGCGGAACTTCTCGGGGTCGGGCTTCTCGAAGGTGAGGTCCCTCAGCTCCCACCAGTCGATTCGCGGGAACGAGCTCCTGAGCCGCGCAGGGTAGGAGAGGGCAAACTGAATAGGGACGCGCATGTCGGGAGCGCCCAGCTGTCCCTTCACCGCCCCGTCCTCGAACTGCACCGCACTGTGCAGGATGCTCTGCGGATGCACCACCACCTGTATCCTCTCCGGAGCAACGTCGAAAAGCCACCGCGCCTCAATAACCTCAAAGCCCTTGTTCATCATCGAAGCACTGTCGATGGTAATCTTTGCACCCATCTCCCAGTTCGGATGGCGCAGAGCCTGTGCCGGCGTAGCACAGCGAAGCTGGTCGAGCGTAAAAGTGCGGAAAGGGCCTCCGCTGGCAGTGAGGATGAGCTTCTCGACGGGACTCACCTCGCCCAGAAGACTCTGGAAGATAGCGCTGTGCTCGCTGTCGACGGGCAGCAACGGCACCCTGTGCTTTAGGCAGAGCTGCGTAATAAGCTCGCCGGCCACGACCAGCGTCTCCTTGTTTGCCAAGGCAATAGCCTTGCCCGCCTCGATGGCGCTGATGGTCGGACGCAAGCCACTGAAGCCCACGAGAGCCGTCAGCACGACATCCACCGGCTCCATCCGTACCACCTGGCACAAAGCATCGGCACCGGCATAGACCTGTACCGGCTCCTCCTTCAGCGCATCACGGACGTAGGCATACTTGCTCTCGTCGGCAATCACTACGCAACAGGGACGGAACTCCCTGGCTTGCCGGATGAGCAAGTCAGCATTCGAACCCGCCGTCAGCACGTAAGCCTCAAAAAGGTCGCCATGCTCGGCAATGACATCGAGCGTCTGAGTACCGATGCTCCCAGTGGAACCTAATATGCAAATTTTCTTTCTCATAAGTCAAGTAGTCCTTCAGGCAGCGCCATACGGATGGTGCGCTCCTTGTGGTTGATGTCGGTAACCCATGCCTCGGCAGCAGGGACAAGGCGCTGCCCGATGCGGAACAGCACGTTTTGCGTCGTCTCGTCCACGCAGTCGATGGTTCCGATGAGGCCAGCCTTCTCATCATAGAGCTTGAAGCCCGTAAAGTATCGCCAAGCGTACTCCCCATCCTCGTCAGCCTCTGGAGTCAGTGCGTGAGGGAAGAAGACGTCGCAGCCGACGAGGAACTGCACGTCGTCGGCAGAGTCGTAGTCGAGGAACTTGACAAGTGCCGTCGTGTCGCTGCGGAAGCGGTATTCCTCAATGAAAAACGGTACGAGGATGCCGTCCACACGTAGAAACAGGTACTCGCTCTCGGCACGGTCCCAGACATCGTCGGTGAAACCGAACGTCACCTCGCCCCGAAGGCCGTGGGTACGTCTGATTTGTCCTATCCTGTAAACCTCGTCTTCTGTAATCATTATTGTTTTCTCCTTTTTTGCGAAAGGTCGGTAGAAATACTATTCCATTCTCTCAATCTTTGCTCCCAAGGCACAGAGCCGCGCTTCAATGTTCTCGTAGCCGCGGTCAATCTGCCCGATGTTGTCGATGCGGCTGGTGCCCTCAGCGCTCATGGCGGCGATGAGCAGGGCAATGCCGGCGCGGATGTCGGGACTCGTCATGCGTCCGGCGCGTAGCTGCCGCTGGCGGTTATGCCCTACGACGACGGCGCGGTGCGGATCGCAAAGGATGATCTGTGCACCCATGTCAATGAGCTTGTCAACGAAGAAGAGCCGACTTTCAAACATCTTCTGGTGGATGAGTACCGAGCCCTTGGCTTGCGTACTTACTACGAGCAGGACGCTCAGCAGGTCAGGAGTGAAGCCTGGCCAGGGTGCATCGGAGAGTGTCATGAACGATCCGTCGATGAAGCTCTCTATCTCGTAATGCTCTTGCCTTGGGATGATGAGGTCGCCGTTCTCTGTCTCAATGCGGATACCCAAGCGTCGGAACGTGTCGGGAATGATGCCTAAATGCTGCGGAGCGACATCGCGGATGCGGACGCCGTCACCCACCATGGCGGCCATGCCAATGAAGGAGCCCACCTCAATCATGTCAGGCAGGATGGTGTGCTCCGTTCCATGCAAGGCAGTGACACCCTCAATGGTGAGCAAGTTGCTGCCGATGCCGGTGATGTGTGCTCCCATCCGGCAGAGCATCCGGCAGAGTTGCTGGATGTAGGGCTCACAGGCAGCGTTGTAGATCGTGGTGGTGCCTTGAGCCAGGACTGCGGCCATGATGATGTTGGCGGTGCCAGTCACGGAAGCTTCGTCCAGCAGCAAGTATGAGCCGGTGAGTTGCTTGACGCTTACATTATATATATGTAGCTGTTCGTCGTAGGTGAAGCGGCAACCCAGCTTCTGCATGCCCAGAAAGTGCGTGTCGAGCCTGCGCCGTCCTATCTGGTCGCCACCCGGCTTTGGTACGATGGCGTGACCGCGGCGAGCCAGCAACGGGCCGAGCATCATCACGCTGCCGCGCAACTGCTGGCAACGTTTGATGTAGGCTTCGCTGCTGAGGTAGTGTTTGTCGAGGCTGGCTGCCGAGAATGTGTAGTCGTGGGCATTGTGCCGTGTCACCTCCACGCCCATGTCGCGCAGCTGTTGTATTTGGTTATTTACGTCGGCAATGTTCGGGAGGTTCTTGATGCATACCGGCTCGCTGGTCAGCAGTACGGCACAAAGTACCTGTAGTGCTTCGTTCTTGGCGCCTTGCGGCGTGATGTGACCTTTCAGCCTATGCCCGCCTTCTATAATGAATGATGCCATGCTTGCTTATTTCTTCCTTTTGTGTTTCTTCATGCTGTCGGCGCTCTGAAGGGGAGATTCTTCCACCTGCTCGAAGATGAAGCTTTCTGGATCCAGGTGTAGCTTTCCGTCGGAATAGCTCTCGATGTCCTGTGCAACGAGTGCATTGTCCATTGAGTCGCGGTTCCAGATGAAGAGGTTTTGCTTCATCTGATTGGCGATACATTCTGTGATGGACTGTCGCTCCTGTTCGTCTTTCAGCGTCTTGGCATATTCCAGTGCCTGTTCCACGAGGTATCCGTAGTGGCGACGGCGGATGGGCTTCATGGGGTAGGGCAGCGGGGCAGGATGTGCTTGCACTTCTTCTTGCGGAATGATGTCGACGGGATAGTCGATGTCGAGCTTGTAGTGGGAGATGCGTGCGAGGTGGTTCCAGAGCCTGTGCTCGTCGTCACTCTTGCTTGCCGACGAGGGCAACAGGTTTGACATAATCTTGACGATTGTGTTGGCGCAACGCTGTCGCTGTTCGCGGTCTTCTATCTGTACGGCTATGTCGACCATCATCTGTACGCCTCTGCCGTATTCCGGCATCACAAGCTGTTTTCTTTGTGTGTTGTATTGCACTTTGTTGTTTTGTTTAGTGTTTAGTCTTGTGTTCCTCCTAAGGGGGAGCGTGGAGTTCCTGCGATGAATTCTTTCAGGTAAAATGGTTCGAAGTATGCTACGTCTTGCTTCTCGCCCAGGTGCAGGGCACGTTCTGCCAAGGGGGACATCCATTTGGCTAAGGGCAGGATGCCGTCGATGAAGCGTGCATTGGGGTGCCGGATGATGCTTTGGCACTTTGCGGCGCCGTTGCCAAAGAAGTAGACGGGGTGTGCTTCGAGGTAGGGCAGATAGGTGTCGGCCTCTACGATGTCGGCTCCGACGGGGCGCACTTCTTGGAGTGAGCGGTCGTAGACGGCGCTGTAGACTTCCATGCGGCGGGCGTCTATCATTGGAACGAGCAGTGCATCTTCGGGCAGTTCTTCGTGTTCTATGAGTACGGGTACGCAGAGCAGCTTCAGTGTGGATACGCTCAGCAGGGGCAGGTCTCGTCCGTAGCAGATGCCTTTTGCCAGGGAGACGCCGATGCGCAGTCCTGTATAGCTGCCGGGGCCTTCGCTTACTGCTACGGCGTCGACGGGGATTGCGTGGGAGTTGGCGAACGACAGGGCTTCGTCTGCAAACACGCCGCAGACGACGGCATGGTTGGGTCCTTCAAGGTCTTCTTTGTGAAAGATGATACTGCCGTTTTCGCTCAGGGCTACGGAACATGCTTTTGTGCTTGTTTCAATATGCAGGATGCAGGACATCGGATGAATTTGCCAGTTGACGGTTTAGCGTTTTACTTCATTTCCCCGGGTGATGGCGGGGCTTTCCTTCGCGCTGCAAAGATATGAAATAAATGGCAGATTTCCGTGTTTTTCGTGTAAAAAACGGCTTTGAGAGGGGCAGAGTCCTGAAAAAGGCGTGCTATTGTGCCGGTCCGGGGGTGGATGGCTTTGGTGCGGGAGCCGGCGGGGCGGCTGTGGACTCAGGAGGCTTTCCGCTCCAGCAGGGAAAGTGCGGCTTCGTAGGTGTTGAGTGCCGTCAGTACGGAGATGGTACTGGCGATGATGAAGAAAGGTATGAAGCTGTGCTGGACGAGCAGCGGGGTGAGGCCTTCTATTGGGAAGGCGAGGAGGAGTTCCTTTATGATTTGGGTGGCAAGGGGGAGCATGGTGG
>JAFLUV010000042.1 GCA_022508635.1 Prevotellaceae bacterium | reverse complement strand
TCTTCGCGAAGAAATCTAAATTGTTCGCGAAGAAAATAAATTTGTTGGCGAAGAAATTAAAATTTGTTGGCGAAGAAATTAAAATTTGTTGGCCAAGAAATAAAATTTGTTGACCAAGAAATAAAAATTCTTGACCAAGGAAAAAAATTTCTTGACCAAGAAATATGAAGCCGACGCGCGAGAATCTGTCAGACGGTGCCGGTCAGCCGTCTGATCGTAGGGTATGAAGGGAGCTGGCAAGGCTGTCCCTGTCCCTTCGTGGAGAGCAGGGATTTTCAGGTCAATGAGTGCGAATTTGCCGGTGGTTCGTGGAACGCCGCTGTCCTGACGGGCTTGGCGGGGATAAAAGAAGAGGATGTCTCAAGGCTGCAATGTTGAGACATCCTCTTTTAGGTGTGTATGAATGTGCAAGGGGTGCAGGGCACCGATGAATAAGTCTATGGCTGTTGCTGGTTTGCCGTGCTTTCGTCGTTTTTCTTTCCGCTGCGGCGGCCGCGTCCTCCGCGCCTTGAACGGGATCTCTTCTCTTCAGGCGCAGATGTCTCGGCACCGGGCATCTGTTCTTCTGTCGGTGCAGGCTTCTCTGCGGGTGCAGGTGCGTCAGCCGGGGAAGCCGGCTCGGCCTTTTGCTCGGCAGCTTTCTGCCTGGCTTCCTCTTGGTCTGCCCTGCGGCGTGCTTCCGCACGCTCCTTGTCGGCACGTTCGCGTTCCGCACGCTCCCTGTCGGTACGTTCGCGTTCCGCACGTTCCCTGTCGGCACGTTCGCGTTCCGCACGTTCCCTGTCGGCACGACGTTGCTGCTCGCGACGTTCTTGTTCCCGGCGTTCCTGTTCGGCACGCTCTTGTTCCTTACGGTCGCTTCGACGCTCCTTGCGATTGCCCGGGCGGAAACCTTCGAGCCAAAGCTCCAGCGGCTTTTCGAGCACTGCCGTCTCGCGCCGGGGAGCATCCTGCATCCAGGAACGTCCGGCTGCCGCGCAGAGGTAGTGGTAGTGACGCATGTAGTTGTCGAGCAGTTTCAGGTCATCCATTGTGAGTACCATGGGGCGTTGCGGTTCATAGACCGTCCGCCAGGTGTGGTCGTCGATGCCATTGACGCGCTGCAAGTCGTCGCACATGCCGAGGGAGCGTATGCCGACGGATGTGTCGTTGGTGAGCAACAGTACCTTCTTGCCTGTGGCGAAGAACTCCACCGTGCGTCGTATGATGGCCGGGTCGGCGAAGGACTCATGGTGGCTCTCGCTGCCGATTCCCTCTATGCGCAGGCGGTTTTCCTTTTGCTGGGCAAGCATAAGGCGCTTTGCCAGCCGTGCTGCTACGTTGCGGCAGAGTGCCTCGTCGCTCCAGTCAGCATCCTTGTAGTTGACCGGCTCCTGTGCGGTGGCGAAACGGTCGATCTCTTCGTAGGTCTCGCTCATCACCATGAAGCGTCCGCCGATGCGCTTCATCATCTTGCTGATGCTCTCGAGCTGACGCTCGAACTGTAGGCGTGCGTTGACGCGCGGATCGCTGTGGCTGGAACTGTGTCCCACGAGGAGCTCTATCCAGATGTTTGTGTCGGAGAGCACGATGTCGTAGTCGAGCACTGCACAGAGGATGTTCTCCAGCATCTCGCAGCGACGCTGTGCCTCTTCCCATGTGAGCATCTGTATCTGCTGGTCGTTCAGGATGGGTATCTTGCCCGTCTGGTTGGCAAGGTCGCAGAAGTTCTGCACCTTGACGTTCTGCAAGACGGGTATGACGATGGGTTTTGGCGCAGGAGCCTCTTGGGCTGCCGGCTTCTCCGGCGTTTCTTGCCTCTCCTTGGCTTCCGGCATGTTTGCCGGTTCCTCTGTCTGCTTCTTCTTCCTTGGCGCGCGTTTCTTTACGGGCTTCTCTGCTGCGGGTTTCTCTGGTGCCGGCCTCTCTGTTGCTGGCTTCTCTGCTGTGAGTTTCTCAGCTGTTGGCTTTTCTGCTGCGAGCTTCTTTGGTGCCGGCTTTTCTTCCGGGATCTCTTCGGGAGCGGCAGGAGCCTTCTGGGGTTCTTCGGCAGGCTTTGTTTCAGCCTTCTTGCGCGTCCGTGTCGCTCGTTTGGTCTTCAGTATTTCTTCTTTGGATGTCGCTTCTGTTTTTGTTTCTTTTTTCCTCATTGTTTGTCGTTTGTGTTTGGGAGTGGGCAGCCCTTGCTTTAGTCGGCCGACCCACTGATGTTAATAGTGTATGCGTCCGTGGTAGGTCCGTCGACGGTAAGCACACCTTGCTCGTCGATGTTGATGCGGTCGACGAGGACAACACGCTCTTCGGGATTGTCCTTCATGCGGCCATGATAGACGCAGTAGCGGTTGCCGTCTGGCATCGTCAGCACCATGTTGTGACCTGTACCCATGACACGGCCGCCTTGGCTTACGTTTTCCTGTAGCACGGGGTTATTGTCTGCCTTGGTGAAAGGACCAAGGGGATTCGTGGCTGTGGCATACCCCACGGCATAATACTGCCCCTGGTAGCTGTTCGCGCTATACATTATATAATATATATCGCCTTCACGGAAGAGGAAGCTGCCTTCCGTCCAGCGACGGTTCACTTCACCATGCGTGGCACTGCGGCTTTCCCACTCGCTCTGTCTGTCGTCAAGCTTTGTGGGTGGGCAGAGCAGTAGCTGAGGCTCGCCAATGACGCCGCTGAAGTCAGGCTTCAGCTCTACGCCGTACACCCAGCTCTCCTCTATCTCCTGGAAGCTGCCTGCCTCGCGAAGGCTGTCGGCAATCTCGCTCTCTACGCTGTGCTTGTAGCAGCAACGGCTGAAGTAGAGATAGCACTTGCCGCTCTCGTCGTCGAAATATACGTTGGCGTCGATGATGGGGTATTCGGGATTGAATATAGGACGGTCGTAGAGGTCGGTGAAAGGCCCCTCGGGTGAGTCGCTGACCGCAACGCCTATCTTGAAATTCTCTCCCTCGTTTGTCGGGTTCTCGCGATAGTTGGCACTGAAGAAGAGGTAGTACTTCCCTTCTCGCTCATAGACCTCTGGAGCCCAGAAGCAGTCAAGGTTCCATTGGGCAGAGTCGCCGCCTTTGTAGATTTGTCCGCAGGATTCCCACTGGACGAGGTCGTCGCTGACGAAGGCCTCGAAACCGTCGCCCAGCGATGTGCCGTACATATAGTAGCGTCCGTTGCTGGCGTGGAGCAGGAAGGGATCGCCCAGCTTGAGGGGAATAGGGTTCGTCACTGTGCTTGTCTTTGTTTCGCTCTTTTTGCTTGTGGTGCAACAGGAAAGGCACAGGCACAGGAGTGCCAACAGGGTTTTCGAGTTCATAATGGATGATTTATGGTTTATAGTCTTCACTTGTCGTAACGTTTTGGGTGTTTCCCGGAATGCTGTCAGCCTGACGGAACCAGTCGCTGTACTCAACATAGTGGCGGGCATAGGTCTTGTTCAGGTCGTGTGCCTGTTCGGGGTCTACCTTCTTAATGAATTTGGCAGGAACGCCGCCCCACAGTTCACCGTCGCCAATCTGGGTGCCTGTCAGTACCAGGGCTCCTGCAGCAACGATGGCACCTTTGCCCACGACGGCATGGTCGAGTACCGTTGCTCCCATGCCGACCAGTGCTCCGTCCTTGACTTCGCAGCCGTGCAACGTCACGCTGTGGCCTATGGTCACGTCGTTACCCAGTATGCAGGGTGCCTTGCCGTTAAGCGTGTGGATGCAGGAATTGTCCTGTACGTTTGTGCGGTTACCTATCTTGACGAAATGTACATCACCGCGGATGACGGCATTGAACCAGATAGTGCAGTCGTCGCCCATCTCCACGTCGCCCACTATCACTGCACCTTCGCTGAAGTAGCAGTGCTTGCCGAATCGGGGAGCGGGCATTCCCTTGAGAGTCTTTATTATTGCCATAGCCTTTTTATAACAATTTTGCTTTTCACTTGAGCCCGGTCGGACAGGATGCAGGCGAACATTGAGCCTGGAGCCATTGCCTGTCTTCTTCATCAAGAAGGGGCGAGAGTGAGTCGTATACATACTTGTGGTAAGCGTTGAGGTAGTCCGCCTCTTCGCATGTCATCATCTCCCAGATGACCGGGGCGAGCTCGATGGGACAGAGCGTGAGAGGTTCGAGACGCAGGAAAGAACCAAACTCCGTGGTGCCATCGGGAACGATGAGCATGGTGTTTTCAATGCGGACACCATGTTTCCCGGCACGGTAGATGCCGGGTTCGTTAGTGACAGTCATGCCGGCACGGAGCGGTGCAGGCTTCCATGAATGCCGTATCTGATGCGGTCCCTCGTGTACGCAAAGGTAGGAACCGACGCCGTGTCCTGTGCCGTGTCCGTAGTTAATGCCGTGCTGCCACATGGCGTAACGCGCCAAGGCATCAATCTGTGTGCCGCTGATGCCGTCGGGGAAACGCGTCAGAGCCAGGCGTATGTGTCCCTTGAGAACCAGTGTGTAGTCAAGGCGCTCCTCATCGGTGAGCGGACCGAGGGCAATGGTTCGTGTGATGTCGGTTGTGCCGTCCTGGTACTGTGCACCGCTGTCAAGCAGGAGCAGGCCTTTCGGTTCGAGTGTAGCATCTGTCTCAGGTGTTGCCTCATAGTGGACAATTGCACCATGCGAACCGTAGGCGGCAATGGTGTCGAACGAGAGGCCTCGATACAAAGCCTGCTCACTTCGCAGTTCCGTCAGCTTACGGTCGATGCTGATTTCTGTTTCGTTTCCTGCTTCGACGGCAGGCTTCAGCCATCGCAGGAACTTTACCATTGCTACGCCATCACGTAGCATTGCCTTCCGAAATCCCCGTATCTCAGTTTCATTCTTGATGGCTTTCATCTCTGGGATGGGATTAAGGGCAGCCTTTGTTCCCGCGTTTTCTGTGGAAGGCTTTTTGTAGGGACAAATGCCAACACCGATGCTTTGGAGATATTCCTTCGTTGCATCATCAAGCTTTTCGTTGTCGATGAAGAGGGTTACATCGTGAAGCGTCAGAAGGATATAGCTTACGAATACTGGATTGCAGTGTACGTCCGAGCCACGAAGATTCAGCAGCCAGGCGATTTCATCAAGCATCGAGACAAGGATATGGTCAGCTCGTTGCTCTCTAAGAGCCTGCCTTACACGCGCTATCTTGCTTTGGGCTGTTTCGCCGGCATACTCCAATGGCTGTATCTCCACCTTGTTCTTGGGGATGGGCGGACGATTCGTCCAAAGAATCTCTGCCGGATCCAAGTCCGTCCGGAGCTTGATGCCTGCCTTTCCGAAGGCAGCTTCCATGGCCTTGATGTCGGCTTCAGTAAAGACATTTCCATCTATCCCGACCGTTTTCTCATTGGCAGTTTCATCCAAGTCTTCCGCATTTTTCGATTTCGGAGCCTGGAGTGTTTCGCAGATCCAATCGGTAACAGATGGTGTTTCGGGCAATCCGTCCTTCATCAGGCGGAAGGGTGTGTTCCGGAGTTGCTCTTCAGCAGCTATGAAGTAGCGGCTGTCTGTCCAAAGTGCAGCATCATCCGTCGTAACGACAGCTGTCCCGGCGCTACCGTCGAAACCGCTTATCCATTGTCGTGTCATCCAGTGTGCGGGGACATACTCGCCCTGGTGCGGGTCAGTGCTGGGAAAGATGAAGGCAGCGAATCCCTCCTGCTTCATAAAATGCCGCAACGCTTGTACCTTTTCAATAATGTCCTTATGCATGGGTTGCTGATTGTTTGTGTGATGCTTTTGGCATTTCATGCATATAGAGCTTCTGTTTCTGCCCGCAAAAAGAGCAGAAGTGAGCATCAATGGGAAGCGGAGAACCGCATTCCGGGCAGAAACGATTTTTACGTTTCGGCTTATGGTCGTGCACCATTTGTGCGCTGACGATGCCCGTCGGGACAGCCATAATGGTGTAGCCCATGAGCATAAGCACGGTGCTGAGCACACGTCCCAGGAATGTAATGGGGGCAATGTCGCCGTAGCCCACAGTGGTCATGGTGACGGTCGCCCAGTAGATGCTGGTCGGGATGTCGCTGAAAGGAGACCCCGGTATGCTGCCCTCCACCATGTACATGAGAGTGCCAGTGCTGATGACCATGATGACCATGAAAAGGAAAAATACGCCTATCTTCGGGGCGCTGATAGCCAATGAGCGCATTAGCAGGTCTCCCTCCTGTAAAAAACTGAAGAGTTTGAATATACGGAACACTCGTATGAGGCGAAACGTGCGTATTACCATGAGGTAACGTATCGGTCCGAAGATCCAGCCGATGTAGAGGGGTAGCGTGCTCAGCAGGTCAATGATGCCGAAGAAGCTCAGGGCGTACTGGCGCGGCTTTTCGGAACAATAGAGCCGACAAAGATATTCCAGCGTGAAAAAGAACGTGAAGGTGTACTCCATCACAGTGAAAATCCTTTTGAGTAGCAATGGTAATGCCGGCATACTCTCTACTATCACGAGGAGAATGCTGATCACAATGCACCAAAGCAGGGTTATGTCGAAAGCCTTTCCCAAAGGTGTATCGCTCTGGAATATGATGGTGTATAGCCTTTCTCTCAGCGCTTCATTGCTCCTGGCTTTCTGCCATAGACGTCGAATTGGGTTCAATAGACGAAGGAATTAAATGTGTGGATTGAAATTTAGGATTGGGTATTATAGTTTAGAATAATGTGTTTTCGATGATCTTACCCATCTGCCACACACAGCGAACCATGAGCTTCTCATCAAGGATGTTGATGTCGGCATCTTTGCCGCGTACCAATGCTCCCTTCCTGCCGAACACACCCATGATGTGTGCAGGTGTCTCACTTGCCATGCGCACAGCATCCTCCAAGGGTATCTCTGCTTGCTGTACCAAAGTGCGGACAAGACGATCGGCCGTGGCGATGGAACCTGCCAAGGCACTGCGATCGGCAAGCTTGCAGACATCGTCTTCAATAATGACACGGTCGTCGAAGGCTTTTGCATCAGGTCCGGCTACGGCAACAGCCAAGGCATCAGTAATGACTGCCATACGTTCTACGCCTTTGATCTTGTAGGCCATGCGAAGGATGGTCGGCGGGATGTGTATGCCGTCGGCAATACATTCTATGGTCATGTCGTCAATAAGGTAAACACTCTCCACAGTACCCTCGTACTTGTACCCCATCTTGTTATGGAAACCAGGCATGGCGTTGTAGAAGTGCGTGACATGAGTGAATCCGGCATTGAAAGCGGCCTTTACGTCGTCGTATTCTGCATTGGTGTGTGCTATGCTTGGCAGGATACCTTTTTCTGCACAATATCTGCCAAACTGTAATGCACCAGGAAGTTCAGGAGCCGCATCCCAGCGTGCCAGGCAATCCGAGTGCTCTACAATGGGGATGTACTCGTTGGGATCTGGATTCTTTATCCATTCGGGTTGTTGTGCACCTGCCTTGTTAGGATTAAGGTAGTGGCCTTCGAGATGAAGACCAAGGATGGGCGAGTCTTTATCCTGCATCAGTTGGGAACAAGTCTGCACAGCTTTCTCAATCATAGGTATCGTACTGCTGCTCAGAGTCGGGAAAATGCCAGTCGTGCCATGTTTTGCATGAGCGGCAACAGCAGTTTGGAAGGCTTCGGGCGTACCTTCCTGGAAGTCTCTGCCACCGCCGCCATGTACGTGTATGTCAATGAATCCGGGCACCACATACATGCCTTTTGCGTCGATGAGCTCTGCTCCAATGACTGCCAGGTCGCAGTTTGTTACTTCCAGTATCTTGTTATCGCGCAGAATGATGCTGCCGTTTTTGAGCCATCCCTGCGGGGTAAGGATTTTACCATTGATGATTTGTGTTAACATGAGGCATTAGGTTTTAGTTCATTATTTTGTCGTTTGTGGTCAAGAAAGAGATAGGATACTATATTAAACCATACTATATACTACGTCCATTATCTTCTTGCCTATAGCATCGGCAGCTTCCATGGTAGCAGCTTCGCTGTATACGCGGATGATGGGTTCTGTGTTGCTTTTGCGCAGATGTACCCATTTGTCAGGGAAATCTATTTTTACTCCGTCTATGTCGTTCACCTCTTCGCTGGCATACATCTCCTTGACTCTTTCCAGAATGGCATCGACATCGGTGTCGGGCGTAAGGTCTATGCGGTTCTTGGCGATGAAATAGGGAGGATAGGTAGCACGCAGTTCGCTTGCCTTCATGCCTTTCTTTGCGAGGTAGGTCAGGATGAGTGCAATACCCACTAAAGCATCACGGCCATAGTGTGCAGCAGGATAGATGACACCACCGTTACCTTCGCCACCGATGACGGCTCCTGTTTCCTTCATCTTCGTCACCACATTTACTTCACCCACAGCTGACGCGTTGTACTCGCAACCATACTTGCGAGTTACGTCGCGTAGGGCGCGGGTGGAGGAGAGGTTGCTCACCGTGTTGCCGGGCGTGTGTTGCAGGATATAGTCTGCCACAGTGACGAGCGTATATTCTTCGCCATACATTGTGCCGTCCTCGCAGAAAAGGGCAAGGCGGTCAACATCAGGATCAACGATGAAAGCGATGTCATGTTCCCCTTTCTGCATCAAAGCCTTGATGTCGGAAAGGTTCTTTTCGAGTGGCTCTGGATTGTGCTGGAAGTCGCCGGACGGTTCGGTGAAGAGGCCTGTGACAGTCTTTACACCGAGCTGTTCCAAAAGTTTTGGCAAAATAACACCGCCCACGCTGTTGACGCTGTCGAAGGCTATGCGGAAGTTTGCCTTGCTGATGGCTTCTACGTCCACAAGATCGAGACCAAGCACCAAGTCGATATGTTTCTGGTCATAGGTGTTGTCCTCACAATAGGAACCGAGATGATCCACGTCTGCATACTCGAAATCTTCTGCTTCGGCGATGCGGAGAACCTCGTTGCCTTCCTCTTTGTTAAGGAACTCGCCACGGGAGTTGAGTAACTTCAGGGCGTTCCACATGCGGGGGTTATGGCTGGCAGTAATGATGATGCCACCGCAAGCTCCTTCCATTGTTACGGCAATTTCCGTGGTAGGCGTAGTCGCAAGGCCGATGTTGACCACGTCAAAACCCATACCCATGAGTGTGCCGCAGACGACATTCTTGACCATAGGGCCAGAGATACGTGCATCGCGACCGACGACAATTTTGTTGCTCTTTATAGTCGTGGTGCGACGGATGAGGGTGGCGTAAGCAGATGTGAACTTTACGATATCAAGGGGGTTGAGCGTATCGCCTGCTCGTCCTCCGATGGTGCCTCGGATACCCGAGATAGATTTGATGAGTGTCATATTATATCCCCTAATTATAGTTTAGTTAGTTTATGTTATTGCATATTAATTATTTCAAAATACCGGATGTAGTTGAGGTTTTCCCGCTTCCCCTTCTGAAGAAGGACAATAAGGCCATCCCTCCTTGTCCCACTGAATACGTGCAAGAAAAAGTGGTCTGCTATTGGGATTGCGGCTGCCTTGGACATGACAGTGGTAGAAGAGGTACTCATTCCCGTCTTTTGCAGTGAATATCTCGCCGCAGTGACCGGGACCATAGAAACGGTCACCTTTGTCGCTGTGTAGCACGGTCGTAGCGAAACCCTCGTCCATGCGTCTGCCGTCACGGTCAAGGAACACGTCGGTAAGTTTCTTTGCTCGACCAACTCTCAGCTGATAGGTATGGTCGCCAAAGAAGCCAGAGCTGACAAAAAGGTACCAATACTTGCCATGCTTGTGCAGGTAGGAGCCTTCGAATACTTGGGAGCGGTCAGGATTTTGCTCTACCTTCAGTCCTGCCACATGTTCATACTTGGCTCCTTCCTTTAGGGAAAGCCCGTCCTTGGTTAGTTCTACACGATGTATGCCGCCTACGGAACCAAAGAAGAGCCATACCTTTTTGGTCTTGGGATCGGTAACGACTTCGGGATCGATGGTGTCGTGGATGCCTGTCTCCTTGCTGCTTGTTATGATTCCGACGTAGCGAAACTGCCCGGGAGCGTATTCCTGAAACACGCCGATATTACTGTCCTCAGCACTATTGTAAAGCGTGAGGTATAGATTACGCTTGCCTGCAACGCTTGCCACGTCGGGAGCCCAGAAACGCTGGGCCACAGCTTGCATCTTCCCCCACGATTCAATGTCGATCGGAGCCACATTGCTCATTTCCCAATGGAAAAGGTCGTCGCTCACGATGGAACGTGTGGGATTGGTCGCGATGCAATGGTAGCGTCCGTCATCGCCGAACCAAACAGTCGGATCCGGCCAGTCGCGTGTCCATACGGGATTAGTGATGTCTTGTGCCTGAGAGAGTACAGGCCAAAGCAGTGCCAATAAGGACAGTAAGGACAGGCGCTTTATAAGCGTGTGTGCAGGAGATAGTTCCTTCATCATTAGGTCATTTGTTTTCCGTGCAAAGTTAGTACTTTTCTGCGAGCTGTGCAACAGAATGTACGTAAAAATATCAAGACCGAACACTTTGCCTGCCTTATAGTGCTTTCTGCTTAGCTTTTTTGGCTTTTTCTGCCTTATTATTTGCTATGTATCGGAGAAAACCATATCTTTGCACACAAAATATATTTATTGGATAGAAGAATGAAACATTCCATTTGTTTGTGGCGGTGTCTGTTAAGTTCAGTTCTGCTACTGCCGCTTTCACTAAACCTTAATGCTCAGGATGAGCTCAATCCTGTCGCTGATCCTGCGGCAGTTGTCACTTCGGATAATGCACGTTTCACTGTACTCACTAACCGGATGATACGCATACAATACAGCAAGACGGCGCAGTTTGAAGATCGTGCTACGTTTGCCGTTGTCAATCGTCGGCTGCCGGTTCCTGAGTATACTTCCGAGACTACGCCGGATGGCTACCTCTATATACGCACGTCGGACGTTACCCTTCGCTACAAGGTAGGCAGTATCATTACGGCTGATGACAAGAAGCCCGATAACCTGATGGTTACTTTCCAGATGAACGGACACACCGTCACTTGGTATCCAGGTAAGGATGATACGATGAATTTGCTCGGCACTAACCGCACTTTGGATGGTGCGTGGGGTGACAACAAACGGCAGGACTTGGAGAAGGGTTTATTGTCGCGAGCCGGATGGAGCATTGTCGATGAGAGTCCCGCTACTTTGCGGGGTGACGGTAGCTCTTCTTACGCTTTCGAACCCAAGGGTGATGGTATCACATGGTGGGCCAATCCTGTGGACAAGACTGCCATTGACTGGTATTTCCTTGGTTATGGGCATGAATACAAAGAATGCCTTGGTGATTTCATCAAAGTGGGAGGCCGTGTGCCCATGCCTCCGAAGTACATACTGGGCTACTGGTACAGCCGTTACTGGGCATATACGCAGACGGAGTTCATACAGATTATCCGCGACGTGGAGAACAACGACATCCCGATGGACGTGCTCATTATGGACATGGACTGGCACAAGAGCGGGTGGACGGGATGGAGCTGGAACAAGTCGCTCATCACATCCCCAAAGACGCTTATCAACTATATGCACACTCACGGGCTGAAGACGGCTCTTAACCTGCATCCTTCCGACGGTGTAGGTACGCACGAGGATTACTACAAGCAGATGGCGGCTGACTTGGGTGACACGTCGGGAAAGACCATCCTTTGGAAGGTGGAAGACTATGACTTCATGCAGGCTTTTTTCAAGGATATTATCCGGCCGCACGAGGAGGAGGGTGTCGACTTCTGGTGGCTTGACTGGCAGCAGGCGCTCACCGTAGGCAGGCATGGCACGGAGAAGGGCTACACGCCTGCTGCTGGCTCGGAAAATCTGGGCGAAACCTTCTGGTGTAACCATACGTTTTTCGAGGACATGCAAAAGAACCGTCCCGATCTTCGTCCCGTCATCTATCATCGTTGGGGTGGCCTCGGTTCGCACCGTTATCCTATCTGTTTTTCGGGCGACACGAATGCTGCATGGTCGACGCTCGGCTATGAAATATTCTTCACAAGCAATGCCAGCAACGTCCTCTACGACTATTGGGGGCATGATTTAGGTGGCCATCAGGGTGGCAACAATGACCCGGAACTGCTTTTACGCTGGTTGCAGTTTGGTGCCTACACGCCTATCTTCCGCACACATGCTACCAACGATTCTCGTCTGGAGCGCCGCATCTGGAAGTACAGTAACTTCACGCAGTTGCGCGAAGCCGTGCGTCTGCGATATCAGCTTTTCCCCTATCTCTATACTGCTGCTCGCGAAACCTATGATACCGGCATAGGCATGAACCGTCCCCTCTACTACGACTATCCTGAGGACGGCAATGCCTATGTCTATGAGGACGAGTACATGTTTGGCAATGATATGCTTGTCGCTCCCATCTATACGCCGCAGCAAAATGGTTATTCCAGTCGTATGATATGGCTTCCGGACGGCAATAGTTGGTGGGACGTAACGCGCCACAAGCTGACAGAGGGCGGGCAGACTTTCTACAGCAGCTATACGCTCGACGAGTTCCCCGTGTTCTATCGTGCAGGTAGCATTATCCCGTTCTATCCTGTGTGTCGTACTGTCGTGGCTGACCCAGGAGAAATCATACTCAAGGTTGTACCCGGAGCTGACGGAACGGGGCGTCTCTATGAAGATAGCGGCGATAATCAGGATTACAAGGGCGAAGGTTGGGCTATGACGACTTTCACACAGCAACGTACCTCTTCGGGTATCACGCTGACCATCGGCGGGCGTAAGGGCAGCTTCGAGGGTATGCCAGCCAAGCGCAAGTGGACAATACACCTCCTTGGTACTCCTGATTCCTATACCGGCGACGGCATTACGGTGAACGGCAAGCCTTTGGATAATGCTGCCATTACCTATGATGCTGCTACTGGCACCCTCATTCTTACCGTCAGCACAGAGAGCCTTGAGCAATCGCTCATGGTATATGTTCCACTTGGCGAAATGGCATAAGGAACCCTTGCTCTCTCTCCCGGATGAATAAATGTTCAATAGTAAATGCTTAATGAAATGAAATACCGCATATTTTCCTTTATACTCTTCTTCTTTGTTCAATACGCAGTCTTCAATGTTCTTCCTTTCTGGCAGGAACAGGCAGGGCGTTGCTCGATGGCTAATGCTCAGACGCGCCTTTGGGTGCGCGGCTCTGCAGTGCCCGGCGGTGTGCAGGAGCTGACGCGCTTCTCTACGAGTACCACTGGACGCTACACCTTCAAGTTTCACGGAACGCTGCTTCCGGGTGACCTCTATATCACTACGACCGAGACTCCAAAGACAACCACGCGATACTATGCTCCGAAGCTTGTGGACACCAATATCGTCACGGACAAAATGGATTATACCTCAAAGACGGACAGTATTGGATCCGAGTGGGCTGTCCTCTTCGAGGCGGACAACTATCGTTTCACCGTTGATGTCTACAACAAACAGGTCACTGGCGAACTCTTCACCTGGTGGTACGAGGCATGGATCTGCGGTGGCTGTGTGGAGGATGAACAGGGCAAGGGCAGTGAGCCTGGGCACTGGCAGATTACGGCAGGCAAGGCCATGGAACAGAGTTGGAACGACCGCAACGTGTGGGAGTGGACAGGTCTGCTGAAGAACTACACCTACAACGACGAACCCAGGCGTTTCAAGATAAACGGTCAGTACGGATGGAGCCCCAAGGTGCTGCATCCCTTTACGCAGGATGCTTCCATCCTTACGGCTAAGCAAATATGGTACAACGGCTCGGAGGACTACAAATGGCGCATCGTCAACGACGGCTATTACCGCATTGTCATCAATGTCTTCGAGGAGACCATTACGGGCGAATATCTGGGAACGGAAGCACCTGACGGCATTATTGAAGCACCAGAGGCTGAAGCCGATATCAGTGTCAGCGGATATCGTATTTCGCTCCAGGCACCTTGTGTCATGACAGTCAGGCTCTTTTCTGCCGACGGTAGTCAGCGCATTGCAACTTCCGGCACTGATGTTAGCCTGACCGTTCCTGCCTCCGGCATCTACATCCTATTTGCCACGGATGGTCAGAAAAGTATCACCCGCAAGATAGTCGTGGAGTAACTTTATGGGGGCATTCCTTTTTCTTTACATTATCCCTGTCGTGTACATTACGATGCATTGGTAATAGGTAATGAGAGGATAT
>JAFLUV010000041.1:2486-14093 GCA_022508635.1 Prevotellaceae bacterium | reverse complement strand
GGCTCTCATACGGACAGGCAGGACTCTCATACGGACGGAAAAGGCTCTCATACGGACGGGCAGGACTTACCTGCGGACGGACAGGGCGGGGATGCCGTGGACTCCCGCCTCTACCTGGTCATTGACCGCCTGACGGCGCAGGACGACCGCGACACCATCGCCCGCCTTGTGGACTCCTGCGAGACGGCGTTCTACGAGGGGCGCGGCGTGGCCGTCCTCCAGTTCGCCGACAGTGGCGAGCGTCACGTCTTCAGTACGCGCTTTGAGGCGGACGGCATCACCTTCCAGGAGCCTTCCGACAGGCTCTTTGCCTTCAACTCCCCCGTCGGCGCATGCCCCGAGTGCGAGGGCTTCGGCAAGGTAGTCGGCATAGACGAGCACATCGTCATCCCCAATACGGCACTGAGCCTCTACGACGGAGCCGTCATGTGCTGGCGCGGAGAGAAGATGAGCGAGTGGAAGAGCTGGTTCATACGCTTCAACTCTGAGCGCGGCTTCCCCGTCTTCAAGCCCTACTTCGAGCTGACGCAGGAGGAGAAGGACTGGCTCTGGCACGGCGTGCCGTCGGGACGCAAGATGAAGAGGGAGACCCTCGGGGGCAGCGAAGTCCTCGTGCCGGCCGACTGGCAGGTGTCTCCCGAGGAAAGGGAATGGGGGCTGCTGTCCATCGACGCCTTCTTCGACTACCTGCGCCAGGGGCAGTACAAGATACAGAACCGCGTGATGCTGGCCCGCTACCGCGGAAAGACGACCTGCCCCAGGTGCCACGGCAACCGCCTGCGTCCCGAGGCAGACTACGTGAAGGTAGGCGGGCGCAGCATCACCGAGCTGGTGAACATCTCCGTCAGCCAGCTGGCCGAGTGGGTGGGTCAGCTCACGCTCAGCCCCGGCGAGCAGCAGATAGCACAGCGCATCCTTACGGAAATCAGGAACCGCCTGCAGTACCTCATGGACGTCGGGCTGGGATACCTGACGCTCAACCGGACTTCCAACAGCCTCTCGGGCGGTGAGAGCCAGCGCATCAACCTCGCCACCTCGCTGGGCAGCAGCCTTGTGGGCAGCCTCTACATCCTCGACGAGCCGAGCATCGGCCTGCACAGCCGCGATACGGAACGGCTCATCAAGGTGCTGAAGCAGCTTCGCGACCTGGGCAACACCGTCATAGTCGTAGAGCATGACGAGGACATCATCCGTTCTGCCGACTGGCTCATCGACATCGGCCCCGAGACTGGCCGCCACGGCGGAGAGGTGGTATATAACGCTCCTCTTCCCCGCAACCTTCCCCGCGACGGGGAGAAGGAACAGCCCTCAACGGACTCGCCGGACTTGCAGAGCTTGCCAGATTCACTGGACTTGCCGGACTTGCAGAGCTTGTCGGATTCATTGGACTCTCCGGATTTGCAGAGCTTGCCGGCTTCAACGGACTCTCCGGACTTGCAGAGTTTGTCGGCTTCACAGAACTCTCCGGCTTCAATGGACTTGCCGGCCGAAAGTCAGGGGAAAGGCTATACCTTTGCCTTCCTTACCGGTGCGGAAACCATTCCCTTGCCGGAGAGCCGTCGCCGTTCCAACAGCTACATCAAGGTAAGGGGCGCGCGTGCCAACAACCTGAAGGGCATAGACGTGTGCTTCCCGCTGGGCATGATGACGTGCGTCACCGGCGTGAGCGGCAGCGGTAAGAGCAGCCTTGTCCGCGACATCTTCTATAATGCCGTCAAGCGGCATCTGGACGAGGTGGCCGACCGCCCGGGCGAGTTCCTGGCACTGGAGGGCGACATGGATATGGTGAAGGCAATAGAGTTCGTCGACCAGAATCCCATCGGCAAGAGCACGCGCTCCAATCCCGTCACCTACGTCAAGGCCTGGGACGAGATAAGGAAGCTCCTTGCCGCACAGCCTCTCTCGCAGCAGATGGGCTACACTGCCGCCCACTTCAGCTTCAATACGGACGGCGGGCGTTGCGAGGAGTGCAAGGGCGAGGGAACGGTCACCATCGAGATGCAGTTCATGGCAGACCTCGTGCTGCCGTGCGAGAGCTGCCACGGCCAGCGCTTCAAGCCCGAAATCCTCGACGTCCGCTTCCACGGGAAGAACGTCTGCGACATGCTTGCCATGACGGTCAGCCAGGCCATAGAGTTCTTCGCCGAACACAAGCAGAAGCGCATCGTCACCTTGCTCAAGCCGCTGCAGGACGTCGGTCTCGGGTATGTCGAGCTCGGGCAGTCGTCGTCCACCCTCTCGGGCGGCGAGAACCAGCGCGTGAAGCTTGCCTTCTATCTGGGCATGGAGAAGCGCGAGCCGACCGTCTTTATCTTCGACGAGCCGACTACGGGACTGCACTTCCACGACATACGCAAGCTTCTCACTGCCTTCGAAGCCCTCATAGCCAAGGGGCACACGGTTATCATCATCGAGCACAACATGGAGGTCATCAAATGTGCAGACCACATCATTGACCTCGGCCCCGAGGGCGGTGACGCAGGCGGTAGCCTCCTCGCCTCGGGTACGCCCGAAGAGGTTGCGCAATGCCCGGAAAGCTATACGGCCCACTTCTTGCGCGAGAAACTTGGCATGAGGTAGGTCGCCTCACGGCTCCGTCGCTCCTCTCGCATCCCGCTATGAAAATCGACGCGCGTGAGTTCACAAACTCACGCGCGTCAATTTATAAACTCACGCACGACAATTCACAAACTGACGCGCGTCGATTTCACAACTCACGCGCGTCAGTTTAGAAGCCCTGGGGCGACAATCCGTGGAATGCAGGTTAACTCATTAAGAGTAAGCAATATGTAAGCGCTCGGGGTGAAGGCGGCAGAAGTGTCAGACTCCTACCAGATGTCCTCGGGAGTCTCCGGATTGTCATAGACGTCTTTCGGGCAGTACTCCATGTAGTCCATGTAGAATTCCTTTTGCTCGGAGTCCAGGACGGACTTGATGCGCAGGTAATAAGTCTTGTCGGGATCCAGGGTCTGACGGATGATGATATAGCGCAGGTTGCTGGTGTTGTTGCGTTCTATGTTGCTGCTTCCGTCGGCGGTGATGCTCTTTGCGCCCTTCATGACGCCATTGTTGCGCAGGCGTTTGTCCACCTCGATGTTGTAGTCCTCGTCGCTTCCGTCGGCCTCCCATCCGACGTTCATGCTGCTGATTCCCCTGGTCAGGTCGACTGGAATGCCTGCTGCCGCCATCTTGTTCGGGTCGTCGCCGAAATAGAACTGCTGTATCCCGCGGTCGCCGGTGGGCAGGACGTCATAGCGCAGCTCGTAGGTGGTGCGTCTGGGGACGGGCGGAAGCTTGAAGGTGAGGTCGAAGCGTCCCTTGGCCTTCATCTCGTCGCTGTGGAGGTTGCAGTAGTTGTAGCCGTAGGCATTGAGGTAGATGAAGATGGTCTGGTCGTTCATCTGCATGTTCTCGAAGTAGTTGTAGGTGCGGGTTGGAGGGATGTGGACGTCCTGGTTCTTCTCGTCGGTAGACATCTTGAGGCGTATGTCGTTGCTCATGGCTTCCGGGAAGAGCGACATCCCGTCGAAGCGCAGGCGCTGGCGGGCCAGGTTGTCGCGGACGGCGTCATTGTAGGACAGCGGTGCGTCGATGGGGTAGATGCAGCAATTGATGATGTCGTTGAGTACGGCTCTCTCAGGTGAACGGTCGACATAGCACCCAGTGTTTTCGGGGTCGCACGAGAGTTCGCGCATGATTTCCGTCCTGCCCTTTTCGAGCGTAGGGAAGCGGTTCAGGTAAATGCCGTTGCTCTGTGCGCTTTCGTAGATCTTGAGGAGGCGAGGCTTGCCCATGGTGGTGTAGATTTCGTACATCGGTATGGTGTAGCGCAGGGGATTGGCCGCATTGTAGCCGAACTCGTTCCTGTGGAACACCAGACGGTCGGAGGGCGTGCGGAAGGGCAGGATGTGGTAGGTGGTCCACTGGTAGAGCAGGTTCGCTTCGCTCGTGTATTGCTCGTCCGTCGTGAAGGCATCATCCACGGAGTACTGCCTGTTGTCCAGAATCCATTGCACAAGCTGAGGAAGGAGCGTGGAGGAGGGAGCCTGCGGGTCAAGTCCCTGCGCGCGCCAGAAGTCGTCAGTTTCGGCAAAGATCGTGAATCCGTAAAGTCGGTGGCGCGGCGTCCAGTTGTTGCCGTTCGGGAATTTCGCGTCAATGTAGAGATGTACGCTTTCAGGAATCTGCCCGGTCAGGTAGAGGTTTTCGTATACCTCGTCCCTTATCTTCGAGAGCGTGTCCATCAGTCCGCAGGCCTGGATGGCTTTTGCCATGACGAGATAGCCTTCCTTCTGCTGCTCGAGTATCTCCTGCAGGTATATGGAGGCAGTGATGTCTTTCGGTGCGATGACGCGCTCTATCTGGTGTATCACGCCGTTGGAGACCATGATGTCCCGCTCCGTGAGGTTGACGGGGCAGTCGTTGTTGATGTAGATGGTATCGACTCCCTTGTAGCGGACGGAAAGCTTGCGGTCGTTCATGTTGCTCAGCGTGAACTCGTTGCCTGTCTCTGCGGGGAAGTCGTTTGATACGATGGCTTCTTCGTTGTCGCCCGAGTCGATAATGGAGTTGTGCACGATTACACGGCGGATAGAGTCGCGCTTCTGCTCGCTGTAGAAGGCATCCCACGAAGGCTTGCTCATCAGCGTCGGCTCTTCTTCGTAGAGTTCTTGCAGGTATTGGTCGATAGCCTCGTTTGTCGGGGCAAAGACTGTAAAGTGTCCGCGTGAAGACAGCAGTTGCCCTACGGTACTGCTACTGCGCAACGAGATAGGTGTCGCCCGCAACAGCTCCACATATTCGGAATATGTCTGGTGCTTCTCCAGGTAGGTCATGGCGCAGTCGTACTTGAAGACGTATCTGGCGGAGGTATCTATATCCTCTGTACAACAGATGCAGCACAGTAAAAGAAAGATTGCGGAAAGCGTTTTCCTTGGTGTCTTTTTCATGATTATAGGATTGTATAGTTAGTTATAGTTCAAGTGGGAGACTTTCATTTCCGTAGCGGTCAAGGGCAGTGATGGCGAGGTGATAGTTATGGTAGTAGGCACCAAGCAGACTATAGGTGTAGTCAGTGTCGGACGTTACCTTGACGATATTTTGTGGGTCGTTGGTATCTATAGGACTTTGGTCACTGGCATAAATGACGTAGCGGCAACCTTCTTGCGGCATCCATTTCAAATACTCATTGATGCCTCGTCTCTCGCGTTCTACAAGCAATGGCATGGAAGGAGGCTCGCTGCTTTGCCACTTCATGGGCGGAAGCAGGGCAGGGTAGGGATAGAAATGGCGAAGCAGGTAGTCATAGATGCCCTTCGTGTTGTCCGTCAGGAAACGGCTGCGGAAGAATGCCTGTCCACTGAGCCCTATGTCTCGCAGGTAGCAGAGTTCACGCTGGATGATGCCCCACTCCCAGTCTTTCTCCTTTGGCGAGAGGAAATAGATGCCGAGTCCGGGTGCAACGGTGCGGTCGTATGAATGCTCCTGCCAGTCAGCAGCAAATGGATAGAAATGGTCGCCTTGGAAATACATCATCGGCAGCAACATATCCATAATGCCCTCGCGCAGCCATCCTTGTGCATCCTGATGTACTGTTCCGTAGGCAGACCAGCCACGTGCAGAGTAACGGGTCACATCGTTAAACTTGCCTACGGGCGAACAGCTGACTCGTACCCAGGGCTTCTGGGCTTTGATGGTTCCGTAGGCTTTCCTTACGATGTGTGTTATGTTGTCGCGACGCCATGCACGTTTGTCCTTTCCCTTGCCATACTTTTTGTAGGAAGCAGCATCGGAGAAAGTCTCGGCCTGTTCAGGATAGCGTATGTAGTCAAAGTGAATGCCATCTACATCGTAGCGGCTCACAATCTCGCGGCAAATTTCGGCAAGGTGGTCGGCAGAGCCTGGCAGGCCCGGATCCAAATAATACTGGTCGCTATGCTTGCGCAAGAGTTCCGGATGTGTCTTGAACAAGCTTCGTTTGCCCATCTTTGATGCAACTGCTGTCTTGAAAGCTGGTACCGTGACTATCCAAGCGTGCAACTCCATGCCACGGCGGTGAGTCTCCTCAATGGCAAAGGCCAAGGGGTCATAACCTGGATCACGGTCGTATTGCCCGGTAAGTGCAACGTCCCATGGCTCGATTTTGCTCGGATAGATGACTGATCCGCGGATGCGTGTTTGTAAGATAACCGTATTGATATGGCAGGCTTGTAGCTGGTCGAGCAACTGGCAGAGTTCCTGTTGCTGACGTTGCCTGTTTGTCTCATTCGTAGCCTTTGTTGTTGGCCAGTCTAATCCGTTCAGCGTCGTCACCCATACGGCACGCACTTCGTATTTAGGGGCTGGAGGAGCAGAGAAAAAAAGGTTTTGTGCTTCGGCATTGCAGCAAAAAACTATAGCTATAAAATATAATATTATATATAATGTATATTTCATGCTGCAAAGATACGAAAAAATGTTCATAATTTATAACTTATGGTTTGTAAAATTTTCGTAACTTTGTAGCCAGATATAATGAAAAGAAAAGCTCATGCTCACATTTTGCATTTCTTTAGCATGTTTGGTGCTTGGATATTTTGTTTATGGTGGTTTTGTGGAAAAGGTTTTTGGCCTGAATCCTGACAGAAGGACGCCCTGCTACACGAAGCAGGATGGTGCCGACTACATTCCTATGCCTACATGGAAAGTTTACACAGTTCAGTTCCTCAACATCGCTGGTACAGGACCTATTTTTGGTGCCATGATGGGCGTGCTCTATGGGCCTGCAGCTTTTCTCTGGATAGTGTTAGGCTGCATACTTGGCGGAGCAATGCATGATTATATGGCCGGTATGATCAGCATACGGCGTGACGGGATGGGACTTCCTGAGATTATCGGTGACGAGCTTGGCAGTGTATGCCGACTCGTGATGCGCATTGTCACGTTGGTGCTGATGATTTGTGTTGGTGCTTCGTTCGTACTGATTCCAGCAGGACTAATGGAACAACTGACCTTACGCCTGTTTGATGTTGCCAACACTAATCTGCTGTGGACGGTTCTGATACTGTGTTTTTATTTGGCAGTCACGTTATTCTCCATTGACAAAATTATTGGAAATGTCTATCCTGTGTTTGGTGCAGCCTTGCTCATTATGGCGGTTCTTATTGGTGTTGGCATTTTCACACATGAAGGCCATATTCCTGGTCTTGCATCTGCTTTTACGGATCATTATCCTGTGAAATATACGCCCTTGTTTCCTGGTCTATTTATTACGATAGCTTGTGGTGCAGTCAGTGGGTTTCATGCTACGCAGAGCCCTATGATGGCGCGATGCATAAAGAACGAGAAGTACGGCTTGCGCTGTTTCTATGGTGCAATGGTTACAGAAGGCGTGGTGGCGCTCATTTGGGCTGCCGCTGCAATGAAGTTCGTTGATGTCTTAGACATTGCGGGAAGTACGCCTTACGAAAAACTATATAACGCCATGACTGCCTGCGGAACGGCGAAGATGAATCCCGGCCTGCTGGTCAACCAAATGTGCTACGACTGGTTAGGCAATGCAGGCCTTGTCCTTGCTGTCCTTGGTATTGTGGCGGCTCCGATGAGTACGGGAGGCAGTGCTTTCCGCGCAGCACGTATGATAGTGGCAGACTTCAGTCATTACGACCAGAAGCCGCTCGTGAAGCGCCTTGTGCTTACTGCTCCGTTGTTTGCCGTTGCCATTGCCATGCTGAACGTCAGTAGCTTCAAGGTCTTATGGCTCTATGTGTCGTGGTTTAATCAGGTATTGGCAACCTTTACCTTCTTTACCATTGCGCACTATCTGTGTCATCGGACTGACGGACGGGGCATCTTGCCGCATTGGTCTTGGCTGATAGCGTATTTCCCAGCCGTGTTTATGTGTGCTGTCAGTGTATGTTTTATTCTGATAGACAAGGAGAACGGATTTGGTATGGATACGATGACTGGCTATTCCATAGGCGGTGTCTTTACTGTCGTGGTAGCTATTTTGTTCTGGATTAAAAACAAAAGAAAGGGGATATGATATCGTTTTCGTTATCATTTGTTTGCTTGTTGCTTGGCTATCTGCTGTATGGTGCCGTCATGGAGCGTGTTATCCGTCCCGACGATGCAGCAGCTATGCCCTGCTATGCAAAGAAGGATGGCGTGGACTTTATGCCAATGCCTGCCTGGCGTGTCTTTCTTATTCAGTTTCTTAACATTGCAGGTACTGGACCTATTTTCGGAGCCATCATGGGTATCTTGTTCGGACCTGCTGCCTACCTTTGGATTGTTCTGGGCTGCATCTTTGCCGGAGCTGTCCACGATTACCTTTGCGGCATGATATGTATCCGTCGGGGAGGTGTCTCTTTGCCTGAGATAATCGGAGACGAGTTGGGGGACGGGATGCGTCTTTTGATGCGAATCGGTGCGTTGGTATTGCTGGTGCTGGTCGGTGCAGTGTTCGTAACGACACCGGCTTCGTTGCTCGACAATATGATACCAGACAGAGGATGGTTCTTTTCTAATAGTTTTTGGTTGACGGTTATTTTCCTTTATTTCATACTGGCGACGCTGTTGCCCATTGACAAGCTCATTGGCAGGATATATCCTGTCTTTGGCCTTGCCTTGCTGCTTATGGCGATAGGTATCTGCTGGGGAATCTATACGCAGGATGGCTGGATGCCTGAGCTTACGGATGCTCCTTTTGTGAGTCATCATCCGAAAGGACTGCCCATCTTTCCGATGCTGTGTATCACTATTGCCTGCGGGGCAATAAGCGGTTTCCATGGTACGCAAAGTCCTCTCATGGCAAGATGCCTGACCAATGAACGTCTGGGACGTCCTATTTTCTATGGAGCAATGATAACAGAGGGAGTCGTGGCGCTTATTTGGGCTGCTGCTGCCGTAAAGTTTGCCAGTGCCTTGCCTGGAGAACCGGGTGCGACGGCATACGAAAAGCTGGCTGCGCTGGGCAATCCTGCCATTGTCGTCAAGGAGATAAGCGTTAGTTGGATGGGAAGTGTCGGTGCGGTGCTTGCCGTTCTCGGCGTTGTGGCTGCTCCCATTACCAGCGGCGACACGGCTTTTCGCAGTGCTCGTCTTATTGTTGCAGACTTCCTGCATCTTAGCCAAAAGAGCATTGCCAAGCGCTTGCTGCTTTGCCTGCCTCTCTTTGCCATCACGACTGCATTGTTTTTCGTTGACTTCAATGTCTTGTGGAGATACTTTGCCTGGACAAACCAGACGCTGGCCTGCATCATGCTGTGGGCAGCAGCGGTATGGCTTGCACGGCAGGGACGTTGCTACTGGGTAGCGCTGATGCCGGCACTTTTCATGACGGTGGTGTGCAGCAGCTACATCCTTATTGCTCCTGAGGGCTTCAGCCTTTCGCTTTCCATCGGTCTTTGCGCCGGCTTCTTCCTGATGGCTGTACTGGCGTTATTGTTTAGCAGATATATAAGACATTATCTTCAGATTCATAAAACAAAACCTTCTTAAATATAAATAACTTAATTATGAAGAAAATTATTCTTTCGCTGCTTCTTGCAGCAGTTTCTCTCGGTGCTTCGGCACAGTTTGAGCAGGGAACCAAGTATGTGGGTGCTTCGATGACAGGCCTTGGCCTTGGTTACAGCAAGAATTCCGATTTCTACATCGGCTTTCAGGCTAATGCGGGCTATTTCGTCAGTGACGGCTGGATGCTGTATGGCGATATCGGGTTTGAGAGCCAGAATGGTGAGTGTAGTGTTGACCTGGGTGTGGCAGGCCGTTACTATATGCAGCAGAACGGTCTTTATTTTAGCGGTGCGTTCAAGTACAAGCACATCGATCCGTGGATTAATGTCGTCTACCTTACTCCTGAGATAGGCTATTGCTTCTATCTGAACGACCATGTCAGCATTGAGCCTGCTATCTTCTGCGATATGTCTTTGAATCATTTCAAGGACTTTACGAAGCTTGGCCTGAAGGTTGGCTTCGGCTACTACTTCTAAGGGCAGGTGCGGTGATACGGAAAAAGGGGGAGCGCTTCGATGCGTTCCCCCTTTTCCTTTGCGTTCTTGAGAGTTAGTTGTTCTCGGGACGGAGCTTGCGAACTGTCTCTGCGGTGCGCCACATTTCGCTTTCGTGCATGGCGGCGAGTTCCTTCTCAAGGCCTTCGCGGTAGTCGGGCTTGGAGTTGGAGTCGATGCTGATTTGTGCTTCGTTGCCGCTCTTTACGCTGTCGTAGAGTTGTTGCATTACGGGCTTGATGGCGTCGTGGAAGCGTGGGTACCAGTCGAGTGCTCCGCGCTGTGCGGTGGTTGAGCAGTTGGCGTACATCCAGTCCATGCCGTTCTTGGCAAAGAGGGGCATGAGGCTCTGGGTGAGTTCTTCTACAGTCTCGTTGAAGGCTTCGGAGGGTGTGTGGCCGTTTTCGCGAAGTACTTCATACTGGGCCAACAGCAGGCCTTGGATGGCACCCATGAGTGAGCCGCGCTCGCCTGTGAGGTCGGAGGTGGCTTCGCGCTGGAAAGTTGTCTCGAAGAGGTAGCCGCTGCCGATGCCGATGCCGAGTGCCAGGGTGCGCTCCAATGCCTTGCCTGTGGCGTCCTGGTATACGGCGTATGAACTGTTCAGGCCCCGGCCTTCGAGGAACATGGTGCGCAGGCTTGTGCCGCTGCCTTTGGGAGCTACCATGATGACGTCGATGTCCTTTGCGGGTACGCATCCGGTACGGTCGTTCCATGTGATGGCGAAGCCGTGGGAGAAGTAGAGAGCTTTGCCGGGCGTCAGGTAGTTCTTCAGCGTGGGCCATACGCTTATGACTGCTGCGTCGGAGAGCAGGCACATGATGATGGTGCCTTTGGTGGCTGCTTCTTCGATTGAGAAGAGTGTTTCGCCGGGAACCCATCCGTCGGCTATTGCTTTCTCGTAAGTCTTGCCCTGGCGCTGGCCTACGATGACGTTGAAGCCATTGTCGCGCAGGTTGCATGCCTGGCCGGGACCCTGTACGCCGTATCCGATGACGGCGATTGTCTCGTTCTTCAGAATCTCACGTGCTTTTTCAAGAGGGAACTCTTCGCGGGTCATTACTTCTTCGATGACACCGCCAAAATTCATTTTTGCCATTGCTTTACTTTGAATTA
Organism: Prevotellaceae bacterium; assembly: GCA_022508635.1. Classification (GTDB taxonomy): domain Bacteria; phylum Bacteroidota; class Bacteroidia; order Bacteroidales; family Bacteroidaceae; genus Physcousia. The sequence continues at coordinate 2,985 of JAFLUV010000041.1, read as the reverse complement.
TTGTTTAGGTTTGAATCGTTTCTTGGTGCTGTTATCCTGTTATTCGGGCGCAAAGGTACGAAAAAAATGAAAAATAAGGAAGTGTATTCCCGAAAAATTGAGTTGCCGGATTGCTCTGTCCTGAAATGTGTGCCTGTCTTTGCCGGAACTGCGGCGTATTGTTGCCGTCTTTGCGCCGTCAGGTTCGTTTGTCTTGCGCCGTGTCCCCCTCTGCATGTATGCGGACTTTTCCGTGGCATCCGGCTTCAGGGACTTCTGGCCGGAACTTGTCCCTGCTGCGTTTCGCGAGGCGGTAACGGGAGAGCAGACGAGGTCCCTCGGCAGCATGGAAGTTGTCTCTCGGTATAACTGAAAATCATTCTCTTTTATATGGTCTTTGTACTCTCAAGAGAGTACTGGACTACTCTCAGGAGAGTACTCGACTACTCTCAAGAGAGTACTGGACTACTTTCAAGAGAGTACTGACAGCACTCTCAAGAGAGTCGGACGGCATTCTCAA
>JAFLUV010000041.1:0-2386 GCA_022508635.1 Prevotellaceae bacterium | reverse complement strand
TCTCAAGAGAGTCAGACGGCATTCTCAAGAGAGTCAGGCGACATTCTCAAGAGAGTCAGGCGACATTCTCAAGAGAGTCTGTGTCAACGGCATGCTGTCAGGAAAAGGATTCTGCCGGAACGCTCACCTGAAAGAACGCTTGTCCGAAGGAACGCTCCACAGATTCCTGTCCCGTCAATGCGCCAAAAAACCATGGAAGCCCTCGGTCGTATGGAAAAAAATCGTAACTTTGCATCCACGCAACAATATATTTACCAAATATCTACCGATATGAGAAACGAAATCAAAGAGTATGAGGCAGTGGCCAAGGCTGCCGAGAATTTTGTCAAGAGCGTAGCTGAGGGCAACAGCAGCTATGCCAAGCAGTTGTTCACTCAGGATGCCGTGCTGTTCGGTATCCTGGACGGAGTGTTGGAACACGGCTCCATTGAGCAGTTCTACCACAATGTCGATACCGTAGGTGCAGGCTCGGACTTCAAGGCGCGCATTGACGTCCTTGCCGTTGAGGAGACCGTAGCCGTGGTGCGCGTACTGGAGGAGAAGTGGGGAGGCCGCATCGACTTTACCGACTACCTGCTGCTCCTGAAGCTGAACGGTGAGTGGAAGTGTGTCGCCAAAGCCTATAACCAGAATTCAAATACGATAAAGCAATGAAAATTACAGTAATTACCGGTTCTCCGCGTAAAAGCGGAAACACTTTCGCAATGGTGGATGCCTTTACTCGTGCAGCCCAAGCCAAGGGTCACGAGGTCGTGCGTTTCGACGCAGCAATGATGAAGATTGGCGGCTGCCGCGCCTGCATGTCTTGTTTCAAGACGGGCAAGGCCTGTTCGTTTGACGACGACTTCAATACCATCGCGCCGCACATCCTCGACGCCGATGCCGTGGTCTATGCAATGCCTCTCTACTGGTACTCGATTCCGGCACAGATAAAGGGCGTCATCGACCGCGTGTTCTCACTCGTCGTCGGCGGCAAGGACATCGCCGGCAAGAAGTGCGGCATCATTACCTGCTGCGAGGAACACGACGCCACGATGATGGACGGAATCACAACGCCCATGAAGCGCACCTTCAATCTGCTGAAATGGGACCTTGTGGGCGAAGTCTGCATCCCCGGAGTATTCAACGAGGGAGACATCAGCAACACCGACGGCTGCACACAGGCAGCTGCCCTTGCAGGGAAATTCTGAAGTATCGGCAGGCTGGACGTTTTGGGTGATGTCCAGCCTGCCGAAGTTTTGTGCCTATAGATACCCCGTTTTGCCGGACTTTATACATTATATTATAGTATATGCAAGGATTTCTGAATTTTTATTGTATCTTTGCAGGCAAAAGGCGGAAAGATGGCAAAAGCATATACGGAATATGGCGAACTGAAGGGCAGCGTGGCTGTCCTCATCTCAGGCGGAGTGGACAGCGCAGTCGTTGTGCACCGGCTCTGCGAGGCAGGGCTGAAGCCTGACCTTCACTATATTCGTATAGGAATGGAAGGCGAAGACTCGTCGTGCACGGCAGAGGAGGACATAGAACTCTCGCAGGCAACGGCACGCAAGTACGGCCTCACGCTGGAGGTGTCGGACCTGCAAAAGGAATACTGGGAACAAGTAGTCGGCTATGCCATAGAGCGCGTGAAGAAAGGACTGACACCCAATCCCGACGTGATGTGCAACCGGCTCATCAAGTTCGGCGCTTTCGAGGAAAAGGTGGGACACAGCTATGACTACATCGCTACAGGACACTATGCTACGAATGTAGAGCGTGACGGAAAGATGTGGCTCGGCACAGCCAAAGACCCCGTCAAGGATCAGACGGACTTCCTGGCACAGCTCAGCTATGAACAGCTTAGCCATACGCTCTTCCCCATCGGACACCTGATGAAGGACGAGGTGCGCAGCATTGCCATGGAAGCCAGACTGCCCAGTGCCCGTCGCAAGGACAGTCAGGGAATCTGCTTTCTGGGCAAGATAAACTACAACGATTTCCTGCGTCGCTTCATGGGCGAGCAGGAAGGTAAAATCATAGACATCGAGACGAACAAGGTAATCGGCACGCATCGCGGCTTCTGGTTCCACACCATTGGTCAGCGCAAAGGACTCGGTCTGAGCGGCGGTCCTTGGTTTGTCGTCAAGAAGAATGTCCGCAAGAATATCATCTTCGTAGCACAGGGCTGGGACACACAGTTGCAGTACGGACATGATTTCCGCCTGGCAGACTTCCATTTCATAACAGAGCCTTTGCCTGTGCAGAAAGGCGAAAGTCCCATGGCCATTCAGTTTAAGGTGCGGCACGTAGACCACTTTATGCCTGGAACCGTCAGCCTCGATGACGAAGGCTATCACATCCATTCCGATGCACCGATACAAGGCATTGCCCCCGGACAATTCGG
>JAFLUV010000040.1:7259-14201 GCA_022508635.1 Prevotellaceae bacterium | reverse complement strand
AGCCCTTTGCCCGGACTATCGGCCCGAAGATCTCCTGCAGGAGGTCTATCTGGTGGGGAGCCAGGTCGTAGAAGTAGCCTCCGCCTGCTATGTCGCGCTGCACGCGCCACGGCAGCGCCGTGCTGTTGTAGTCGAGCAGGCGCGGCGGACAGGCAAAGCGTATCTGTACGGAAGTCACCTTGCCGATGACTCCGCTCTCCACCAGCTCCTTTACCTTTTGAAAGTAGGGCAGCCGCCGCCTGTAGTAGGCCACGAAGCAGGGGACGCGCGTCTGCTCGCTGACACGGTTGATGCGCTGGCAGTCAATGTAGCTGCTGGCCAGCGGCTTCTCCACGTAGACAGGCTTGCCTGCCTTCATGGCCATGATGGTGTACGTGGCATGCGAGGAGGGCGGCGTGGCGATGTAGACGGCGTTCACGTCGGGGTCGTTGATGAGCTGCTGGGCATCCGTGTACCAGCGCGGAATGTTGTGCCGCTCGGCATAGGAACGGGCTTTCTCCTTGCTGCGGCTCATCACGGCCTGAATGCGCGACCCCGGCACAAGGCCGAAGGCAGGGCCGCTCTTCTTCTCGGTCACTTCGCCGCAGCCGATGAAGCCCCAGCGTACTTCTTTGGAATAGTTCACCTCTTTCTTACCGGTTTATCGTTGATTATTGGACGTCTGCGTCCCTCTCTCGGAAAGGAACGGCGGACTCAGTTGAAAAAGTTCCAGCTCAGTCCGAAGTTAATGGTCATGGGATTGATAGGATAGTGCGGGACAAGGAAAGCATGGCCGGAGCCGGCATTGACATGCCGTGCGGAGACATAGAGACGGCAGTGCTTGAGATGCAGGTTGGCGTAGGCTCCGATGATGGGGTAATTGCCCACCTTCATCCGCTCGTGGCTCGCATCCTGTACGGCAAACTGCTGGATGGACGGGCTGTAGTCGGGGCCGTAGTAGGAGGTAAAGAAGCGCAGGTCGCCGCCTATCTGTACGCGCAGCACCTTCGCTATGCCAATGCGGAAGAGCAGGTAGAGGTTCGTGTAGGCGTTGAATGTGGGCAGGGGCAGCGCATCCTGGTCGGTGCTTGTCTGGTAGCTGACCTCGCTGTCCAAGTGGATGACTTTCCACTTGAGGTCTTGTGCGAGCGTGGCACCGAACACCTGTACGCTGCCTGTCTGCATGACGCCTACGGCGTGGCTGTAGTCAGTGGGTATCGTACTGCCCTGGTCGGCACCCTCGCGCAGCGTGTTCTGCATGCCGAAATACGTATAGTTGGAGATGTTTTCAAAGCCGATGTTCAGCCTGGTTCCAGCCTTCTTGAGGCGCAGCGTGCCGTTGAACCTGAGGCGTACCTCGCGGTTCAGGTCCTCGTTGTCCCACCAACTGCTCTGCGAATGGTAGTGGCGGTAGAAGAAGGCTGGCTTGCTGTGTGCGAAGTTGACATTCAGATCCGTCTGCAAGCTGTCCAATCGCCCGAGACGCAAGTCCAGAGTGGTGTTTCCCTTGATGTCAATGTCACCCGCATGCTTGCCGACGAGCCATATCTCGGCCGAGGTATTGTAGTGGAAGACATTGCCCTGTGTACGAGCCAGCTCGCCGCCCACCGACAGGTCGTTTTCCGTATAGTGCGTATTGCCGCCCAGACTGTCCATCAGGCTGTAGGAGCGTAGCTTGTGCGTGCCGAACAGGGTGATGCCCATCTGTGCCCACTTGTTGAATCCCTCACGAAGAGCTATGCCGAAGGTATTGCGTACGGAGAGTCCCCGCGTTATGTCCCTGACGGCATTCCAGTTGCCATAGTAATGGTTCGTGTAGTAGCCGCTGGTGGTGTTGTGTGCCAGATACTCATGCTTGAGGTTGCTGAGGTCGAAGGTATGGATGAAGCTCGTGACGGGAATGAACTCCTTGGGTTGTATGTTGGCATCGTTCCAGACCTGCAAAAGCGAATCGACCATGATCCTGTGTGCCACGGAGTCTTCGCGCAACACGTTTCGTACGCTGTCGGGAAGTTCGGCAAGGAGAGCCGCTTCGGAAGGAGGCGTGGGCTTCAGTGAGTCGGGCACTTCGATGAGCCGCGTGTAGCCGACATTGTAGCGGTGCGTCAGGTAGAAGTGCTGCTCGTGGTTGCGGTTCCACGTCTGGCTGAGCATCGTGGGGATGTTTTCGGATGTGTATGTCTGCTTGAAGCTGAGCGGGTCTTCAATGTAGCGGTCATCCTCGATACCGCCGTTCTCGCCCATCTTCATGTGGTTGACTCCGGCGTAGGCGTGCATGCTGTAGCGCTCGCCGCGGTAGTATCCGTAGAAGGTAGTGCCGAACATACTGTTTGGCTGTGCATAGTAGTATCCTGTGCCGTAGCTGTAGTCTATCTTGAATCCGAGTCCTGCCAGCTTGTTTATGTTCGTGGCAAAGTAGCCTCGTACACGGTCCTCGCCCCTCTGCTTGTTGCCGCATGAATGGTAGGCAAGGTTGGTGATGGGACTCTTTGTGTTAGTGTAGCGGAAGTCTTGCAGCGATCCGCGGAAAAAGTCAAGGGGTTGCAGGAAAAGGAACTCGTCGGATATCTGCCGATTGAAGTAAATGCGGTTCAGTCGCGGAGCACCCAAGTTCCCGAGGAAGCTGTACTCACCTGCAAAGCCGTCCGTCGCATTCCACTTCTGGAAGTCATGCACGACGGTATCGTTGTTCTCTGCATCGATTACCGTGCCAAGCCTTGGCTCCAGTATCCACTGAAATTGTCCGATGGGTATCTTCTTCTCCGACCCTGTTCGTGTCGTATCGCGTCCCCAGGTGGTGCGGTTGCCTGCCCCGTCCTCATAGAAGCCGCTTTCCGGATTCAGCTGATTGTCGTCATATACATTGCCGTTGTTGTTTATCGGGTTGCCATAACGGTCAAGGGTTTCTACCTGTGCCCCGACAGTCAGTGCGAGGCACAGGAGAAGTGACATTATGCAGCAGATTCTGTTCATGGTCTCAAAGGATGCGCAATATAAACTCTACCACTTTGAGTACCATGCCGGCAGCTATGACAAGCAGTGCCGGAACGTGGTTGTTTCCACCGAAAAAGTACATGCCGAGTCCGACGGCTGCTAACGCGAGGAACAGCGTATTGAGCACCATGCGCGGCCGGGTGTAGTCATGGTTTCGTGCCTGCCGTTTCCTGCGGATGCGTTCCACCTGTTCTTCGAGGGAAAGTTCTTCTTTCATGGAGGTTAGGATAATCAAAGTGTCCTAAGAGGAGGTTACTTTATCGGTTCGATGACGAAGCCATAGCTGTAGCTCTTCTCTTGCAGCTCATACTTTTGCAACGGACCGGGACCGCAGCTGGCATTGCCGAGTCCGCGCATTGCGGCGTCAAGGTGCAGGATAATCTCCGGTCGGTGTATCTTGTTCAGCTCGTGCTTGTACTTTGTCTGCCAGAGTTCTTCGTCCATGTAGTGGAGGGCACTGAAGGAGAGGTTGCCTTCGGTGGTGCCGATACGGATGCCCTCACCCTTGTCGTCGGTGAAGTCTACCCACTCTACGTCGCAGCGCTCGCCCATGCTTTGTGGCTTGATATATTCTTCGGTCATGCCGTTCACGGTGTTTTCCCAAACGCCCATGAATGCCGATGTCTTGCGGTCGGGATAGTTTTCATGAGGGCCACGGCCAAACCACTGCACATTGCCGAGACGGGGCTCAAGGGCTGCGATGAGTCCCAGGCGGCTGAAGTCCTGGTTAGCTTCGTTGCCGAAGTTGCTCTTGACTTCAATACGGCCGTCGCCCGTAATGGTGTAGGTCGTTTCTACGGGGACGCTGGTACGTTCATCGCGACCTGCCTTGACGTCATACTTGACGGTGATGGTGGCTTCGTCCTTTGTCTGCGTCATTGTGACTTTCGGTGAGGTGATTTTGCTGTTGAGGTTGCCTCTGCGGTCGTTGCTGATGCTGCGATAGCCGTTGAAGGTCAGGTTGCCGAAGGGGATCTTGCCGTTTGTGACGATGATGGGCTTGCCGTTGTATGTGAGTTCGGTCACGGCACCGGTCTGCTTGCTGACGGCGAAGGTAAAGTCCTTGCCGCTGATGCTGATTTGTCGGTCGTCTTCCTTGATGAAGTCGGAAGGCGTTGCCGAGGTGTACCATGTGCGTGCCATGCGTTCGCCGAATTGCAGCTGTTCCCTTGCTACTTCATGTCCTGCCTCTGCCCAGCTTGTTGCTTCCTTGAGGCGTAGCGAGAGGTTGATGTGATAGAGGTGGCCGTCTTCGGGAGTGAATCCGTCCGGGAGTGGTATGAAGCAGCTGTCGCCGGGCAGGACTTGTGGCAGTGCCGTTGTGCCGTCCTTTATCATGCGGCCGTCGCGCAGGATGCTGTAGTGGAAGGTAAATTCGCTGAGCGGCGTGAAGCAGTAGCGGTTGCGGATGCGTATCTGCTGTGCGGGCGTGAGCTTGAAGTCGACGTACTGGTAGACTTTCTTTACTTCGAGGAGCTTTGGCGTGATGTGGCGGTCGGCTGTGATGATGCCGTTGCAGCAGAAGTCCTGGTCGTTGGGGTAGTCGCCGAAGCCGCCTCCGTAGTACATGTTCGTGAGGGGTTCGCCCCACTTGCAGAGGCTTTGGTCGACCCAGTCCCAGATGCAGCCGCCTATCATGCGCTTGCTTTCGAACTCGATGTAGTCCCAGTATTCTTGCAGGTTGCCTATGGAGTTGCCCATGGCGTGGGCGTATTCGCAGAGGAAGAACGGGCGGCCTTGCAGGTCTGCCTGCTGGTCCAGGCGCGTCATGTTGGCTATGTTGGGGTACATGCGGCTGTCCATGTCGGCTACTTCGTTCATGCCTTCGTAGTGGATGAGGCGGTCGTCGAGTGCCTGTATGGCTTTCTTGGCTGCTACGAAGTTGCTGCCTCCGCCGCATTCGTTGCCCATGCTCCAGAAGATGACGCTGGGGTGGTTGCGGTCGCGCAGTACCATGCGCTGCTGGCGGTCGACGTACTGTGCTTCCCATTTGGGGTTCTTGCTGAGGCTGTGGTTGCCGTGGCATTCGACGTCTGCTTCGTCCATTACGTAGAGGCCGTAGTAGTCGTAGAGTGCGTACATGCGGGGGTCGTTGGGGTAGTGGCTGGTGCGCACGGTGTTGAGGTTGTGGCGTTTCATGAGGAGGATGTCCTCGATCATGCTTTCCACGGGTATGGCTTTGCCGTAGAGGGGATGTGTGTCGTGGCGGTCTGCGCCTTTGAACATGATGCGCTTGCCGTTGATGTAGACGCGTCCGTCGCGGTTTTCTATCTTGCGGAAGCCGTACTTCTGTGTGTAGACGTCGCCGCCGACGGTGATGTTGACGGTGTAGAGGCTTGGTGTCTCGGCGCTCCAGAGGCTGGGGTTCTGTACTTCGAGGTTGAGCTGTGCGCTGCGTGTGCCTTTCTTGATGTCGGTGACTTGGAGGATGGCTGTCTGTATGGTCTTGCCGGCGGGGTCGACGAGTTCTACGTCGATGCGTGTGTCGGCGGGTTTCTTGTTGAGGTTCTGCAGTGTGAGGTCGATGTTGAGGAGGGCTCGGCGGAAGGGTTCGCTGCCTTCGCGCCGTCCGCCTCGCGAGCCTATGGCGGAGGTCAGCCTGGCGTCTTGCAGGTGTAGTTTCTGCCGGGCTTCGAGGTATACGTCGCGGTGTATGCCGCTCATGCGGAACATGTCCTGGTCTTCGAGGTAGGAGCCGTCGCTCCAGCGGTAGACTTCGACGCAGATGAGGTTTTCCTCTCCGGGCTTGACGTGTGGCGTGACGTTGAATTCGCTGTCGGTGTTGGGTCCTTGGGTGTATCCTATTTTCTGTCCGTTTACCCAGACGTAGGCTGCGCTGTAGATGCCGTTGAAGTGGAGGTATATTTCGCGGCCGTCCCACTGTGCGGGGATTGTGACGGTGCGGCGGTAGCTGCCGACGGCGTTGGGTTCTTTGAGTACGGTGTAGTCTTCTTGTCCGCGGATGAGCGGGGGCTGGTTCCTGAAGGGGTAGGTTACGTTGGTGTAGATGGGTGTGCCGTAGCCTTGCATTTCCCAGCATGAGGGGACGGGGATGGTCTTCCATGCGGAGGCGTCGTAGGCGGGCTTATAGAAGTCGGCGGGGCGGTCTTCGGGCTTGGGGACCCAGTTGAACTGCCACTGGCCGTTGAGCATCAGGCGGAGCGAGGAGTTGGGATGGAGCCATGGGTGGCGGTAGGCTTGGTCGGCCTTCATTTCTTTTTCGCCTTGGTAGAGGAGCATGGTTGCGCGTGCGGGTTCTTTGTTGATGGCGAAGATGTCCTGGTTCTCCCAGTCGTTGCCGGACTGTCCGGTGCTGCTTTGTGCTTCGACTTTCAGGCTGGTCTTGACGAGGCGCCATTGTACGTGTGGTGCCATGTTGTCGCCTTTCATCTGCCATACGTGGCCGCCCGGCTGGCAGTTGTCGTTGTATCCGAGCTTGAGTCCTCCGGCGGCGCAGGTGAAGGTGTAGGTGTCTGTGCTGGTCATCAGTATGTGCCACTGCTGGTTGGCGTTGCCTGTCTCGAGGGGCCAGGTGAGCACTTCGCCTTCGCGGCTTCCGTGGTTGCCGTTGTCGAGGGCTGTTTCCGTGCCGGGGCTGTAGAGGCACCAGTGGCCAAGACGGTCGGCGGGGACGATGTTCCAGACTTGGGTGGCTGACTTCTTGTTGACGGGGGAGAAGGTGATGGTGCCGTTCTGGTTGTCGAGTGCCAGTCCGTCGCCTATCTCGAGGCGGTAGCCTTGCTTGGGGTCGAACACTTGTGCCGTGAGGCTCTGTGCGCCGGTGAGCAGGAGGGCGAGCAGCAGGGAGAGGGTTCTTCGTGTCATGATGGTTGTCGTATTAGCGTTGTAATGTCGTTTGCGGACACAAAGATACGATTTTTCTTTCAATCCGTCAAACTTTTCTGCCTTCGATGCTGCTTTTGGGGCAAATCGCCGGGAGGATGGGCACTGGTCGCCGTAGCGTCTTGC
>JAFLUV010000040.1:0-7159 GCA_022508635.1 Prevotellaceae bacterium | reverse complement strand
GCGGTACTGTCCGGGGAACATCTTCTTCTGGAAGTTGGTGAAGCCCCGGGCGTACCTTGCGGGTGCGGCGCTGCGGTAGAAGGGGCAGCCCTCGCCCCTGGTGCACATCGCGGGGTTAATGAGGGTGAGGTAGGTCTCCCGTGCCTGTAGCGCGAGGAGGGCAGTCCGGTGCGTGCACGAGGATGCAGCGGGACAGTCTCCGAGCATACAGATGGGATAGTCCTTCGGCACGTCTTTATAGTCTTTGTGTCTCATCGTTGAAGTCTTGTAGTTAGTATCGTTGTTTGTCTCTCATAGCGAGTCTGCGGGCTCTCTCACAGCCACCCCGCGTCCCCGTCGTCGTGCGCCCGCGCCCCTCTCATAGCGAGTCTGCGGGCTCGCCGTCTCGTCCCTGCGGCGTCCACTCCCCGGGCCTCTTCACGCGGCTCCGGTACTCTCCGTCCTGCAGGCTGCGCCGTGCGGGAGCCGGCGTGCTGCCGGCGGCGAACGGACGGGCGCACCTCCGGTACTCCTCCCACCGCTCCATGACGAGGCGCACGTAGGCCTCCGTCTCGCTGCCGCGCATGTAGCCGTGGCGCACGTCCGGGTCGCGGTAGTACGCGGGGTCGGAGAGGCGCAGGATGAAGGGCGCAACCTCTGCCCAGCAGGCATCGTTACGCCCGGCCTTCCTCGCCAGCATCCGTGCGTCCTGCACGTGCCCCGCCCCGCCGTTGTAGGCCGCCAGCGTGAAGCAGATGCGCTCCCTCGCCTCGTCCACGTCGCCGAACGCCTGGCTCACGCGCCGTATGTACCTTGCCGCAGCGGCGACGTTCTCCCCGGGGTCGAAGCACCGCCCCTCCGGCACGCCCATTGCCTCGGCCGTGCCCGGCATCAGCTGCATGAGGCCCTGCGCTCCCATCGAGGATACGGCCTCGGGGTCGAAGCCCGACTCCTGGTAGCACTGGGCAGCCAGCAGCCGCCAGTCCCACCCTGCCGTCGCACTGTGCCGGCGGAAGAGGTCGTCGTATGCGGAGATGACGCCCCGCCCGGCATCCTGCATCGCCGGACGCATGCGCCGGCGCACCGTGTACGTCGTGAGGACGGCCGTCTGCTCCCGTATCCGCGCCACGCGCTCGGGCGTATGCCACTCCGCAATCGCACCGGCCAGCAGCGAACCCTCGCCGAACGTCCGCCACCCCGGCATGTCGAGGGCGATGAAGTCAATCTCGCCCCTTTCCAGCCTGACCAGCAGCGAAGCCGTGTCCGGCGACGCCTCCATGCGGAGACGCACCCCTATGCTCTGCGCGAAAGCCTCCGCAAGCTCGAACTGCAAGCCCGTCTCCCTGCCGCGGTACTCATAGTACGTGTCCGGCCCGCTCAGCGTACCGGCCACGATCGTCCCGCTCTGCTGTATCTCGTGAAGGTCGTAGTGCAGCGGGGCCTCAGGCTCGCCCGCCTCCGTCGCAAACAGCACGGCAGCCTCCCTCTGCCGTCCGCCGCCCGAGCAGGCAGACAGCAGGGGAAGCAGCAGAACCGACACAATGATGCCCGACGCACGCATACGCCCTTACTCCCCCGTCCTCTGTGCGTCGGAGCCCGAGGACAGCGTAGCCGTCAGTATGCAGTCCACGCTGTCGGGACGCTTCGGCAGGAAGATGCGGTAGCCGTCCCCCTCGCGCTGGAACTGCAGCGCCGAGCCGTCGCTGCGCAGCGTAACCTTCGACAGCGACTGGCCGCTCAGGGGAAGGAACAGCGACAACGCGCCGCCGTCCTTGCGCTCCAGGCCTTCGTTCACCACCTTCCCGTCCTTCTCCTTGTTCAGGATATGTATGAAGAGCGTCCTGCCCCTCTGCGTCGTGACGCCCCAGTCCTGCGGAGGCACGCAGCCGCCCCGCGTATCATAGATGGTCGAGCTGTTCGCGTCCATGAAGGCACCGATATGCCGGAGCCTCTCCACCGCCTCGTCGGGCAGCTGTCCGTCAGGCCGGGGACCGATGTTCAGCAGGAAGTTGGCATTCATCCCGGCAGCCTTCACCAGGCGCCGGATGAGCTCGTCCCCGCTCTTGTAGTTCTTGTCCGTGATGCTGTATCCCCAGGTATTGTTCATCGTCATGCACGTCTCCAAGGGCAGCTGCGACACCTTCGCCTCGCCGCTGAAGCCCGCAGTGTTCTGCCCCGGCAAATCCTGCTCGAAGAGCTGGAAGTCCTCCAGCCCGATGGGAGCCCCGTGGTGGTTGTTGCCGATAAGGCACTTCGGCTGCAGCCGCTTGATAAGAGCATACTGGTCATCCAGGCGCCAGTCGAACTCCTTCTCCTTATGGTCCCACATGCCGTCGAACCAGATGGCGCCAATCGGCCCGTACTCCGTCAGCAGCTCCGTCAGCTGGGCATTCATGAAGGCATAGTAGCTGTCCCAGTTCGCAGTCCCGTCGTCGTGGGGGAGATTCCCGCTCGTGCTTCCCGTCGGATAGTCAGGCCTCTGCCAGTCCATGTGGCTGTAGTAGATGTGCAGCTTCATGCCGTGCTCGCTGCAAGCATCGGCCAGCGACTTCAGGACGTCGCGTCCGTAAGGCGTCGACTCCACGATGTTGTACGGGCTCGCCTTCGTCGCCCACATCGAAAAGCCGTCGTGATGCCTGCTCGTAAAAGTAACGTACTGGGCACCGGCCTCCTTGAAAAGCTCCACCCATTCGCGTGCGCTGAACCAGGACGGACAGAAGCCTCCCGCCAGCTTGGCGTATTCATCGCGGTCAATGCGCCGCCCGTACATGATCCACTCTCCGTCGGCCAGCATGGAATAGATACCCCAGTGGAGGAAAATGCCGAACTTGCGGTCTTGGAAGTCTTCGCGGATACGTCGTGTCTCGTCGCTGACGACAAGGCCTTGCGCCGTAACGGCAAGCGTCAGCAGAAAGGTAAGTAAGAAAGTATAGATACGTTTCATGTCAAAAAATAATTAAGCCCCTCCCCTTGATGGGGGAGGGGCTGGTGTGAATAAGTCTTGTTAGAACATCTTGTCAGGATACTGGCCTGCGTCATGCAGGGCAGCAAGCTTGGCAACAACCTCCGGACGGTCTTCCGGGTAGGTAACGCCGAACCACTTGCTCGTCGTATCGAGCACCTCGCACGTAGCCTCGCCCGTCTTGATGAGATGGTCTACCATGAGAGGAATGAAGAACTCGCTCTTCAGGTTCGCCTGATTCTTCGGGTCGGAGAGGAACGTCCTGAAGTAAGCCTCACTGTACTCGAAATAGTCGGGCGTGAAGCCCCAGAAGTTCATGCTCACGGGCGTATTGTCGGGAATGCTGACCCACTGGCCGTTCTCGTCGAGATACTGTACCACGCCATCGTGACGCTCTATCTTCGTGCGCTCCACGACACCTGTGAGCAGGTGCGTCTTCTCGTCGTTCTCGCAGATGCCACGGCTTACGGTGCCGCTCTCGCTCAGGGTATTGTCCACACGGAAGCCAACCATTGCGTACTTGCCCTTACTGCCTTCGGGCAGATCGCTCAGGAACTTGCCCATCACACGGAAGGCATCGCGGTCGTAGAAGTCATCACAATTGAGCACGGCGAACGGCTCCTTGATGACATCCTTGCCCATGAGAACAGCGTGGTTGGTACCCCAAGGCTTCTCGCGGCCCTCGGGAACGGTGAAGCCTTCGGGCAGTGCATCAAGGCTCTGGAAGCAGAGTTCACAGGGGATATGCCCCTCGTACTTAGCGAGAATCTGGGTACGGAACTGCTCTTCGAAGTCACGACGGATAACCCAGACAATCTTGCCAAAACCGGCTTGGATAGCATCGTAGATGCTGTAGTCCATGATGCTTTGACCCTGAGGGCCGAGTGTGTCAAGCTGCTTGAGGCCACCGTAGCGGCTGCCCATGCCTGCAGCAAGAAGGAATAGTGTCGGTTTCATCTTGGTGTCTATTATATTAAATATGTATAAATTCTTATAGAGCGTTTGCCGTCAGGATAAGCACGAGCAAGCCGAGGATGGCATAGAGCTCGGGGAACACGGCGAGCACCATAGTGGTGCCGAAAGCATTGTGACCTGCACCGATGGCGCTGATACCATTGGCACAAACCTTAGCCTGGCGGACTGCACTGAAGAGAGCCACGAGGCCGAGGGCAAGGCCAACGCCGAAGATGGCACAGGCAGCAGGCATCGTAATGTCAGCCGTCACCTTGCTATTGAGCATGAAGAAGCCGACGAAGCCATACAGACCCTGAGAAGAGGGCAAGGCCGACAGACCCATGTAGGAGCCACTGGCCGTGGGGTTCTTCTTAAACGCACCGATGGCAGCATTGCCACAGATAGTTACGCCATAGGCACTACCGATACCGGAGAGGGCTACGCAAAGTGCTACACCCAGGTAAGCTAATAAAATTTCCATAAAATGTTTTGTGTGTTTTTAGTTCATAAGTCATAGTCCGCGAATCATAATCCAGTATGCCTTTGCCGGGCTTTGCAACCTTATTGTATACTATATTGCTATTCTGGGTCGGCTCACTTCGTCGTGACCGTTGAACAATGCCTTATGAGGGATTAATAATTATTGTAGTTGATTTAACTCTCGATGATGAATTGTTATGACTTGTGGACAGCCTTGAAAGGCGTGTACTCTTTGCCGCCGCCGCTGAAGTCGGCATTCTTGAAGAACTCTACGAAGGTGAGTCGCATGGGATGAACGAAGGCACTAATCATGCTCAAGGCGAAAGTGATGCCATGTCCTGCAAGCAGGATAAGAACCATCGGAAGCCAGCGGACAGTCCAGGGAAGGCTGGAGGTCATGTCGTAGGCAAGCGAGTTGAACACGCCGCCAAGCACGCCGCCTGTCAGTCCCAGTGCAAAGAGGCGGATGTAGCTGAGCAGGTCGCCGAGCAGGCCTGTGGCCATTCCGTAGGTTGCCCATACGCCGCTGCCTATGTTGAGCAGCGGACCCGTAACGGGATTCTTATATGCCGACGGATTGTTGTACAAGAATATGCCTATGGTGCTGATGCCGAGGATGCCCATGAGCAGGTAGCGTATGTATTCAAAAGCGTTTGTGTCAGTGGGCAAGCATGTGAGGGCAATGAGTGACAGCAGTGCTGCTATCCATGAGAACGTGCTGATAGCATAGCCGAAGCCATAGTTCTTCCAGGCCTTGCAAGCCTTCAGCGCCATGCCTAAGAGTACTTGCACAAAGCCGATGATGACGGATATGACCATCATGGGCGAATAGCCGAAGATGGGACCTACGCCGTTGTCGTTGATGAAATAGGATTTGACGGGAGCCAATATTGCCCAGTCCTGTGTAGTCAGGTCGATACCGAAGAAGGTTCCTGTGAGCAGGCCACATACGGTTGTCGTGATGCCGAGCCAGATACCGAGCCGTCCGTAGCTCTTTGTCTCCTCGCTGCCTTTCAGTGCCATCAGGATGCCGCCAAGCAGGACGAGCAGGCCATAGCCGCCGTCACCCATGCAAAGGCCGAAGAAGAGCATGAAGAAGGGAGCAAAGAAGAGGCTCGGGTCAATGTCGCGATAGTTAGGCAGGGAGTACATGCGCAGGATGGGTTCAAAGAGGCGCGTGTAGCTGCCGTTGGTTATCTTGACGGGTACGTCGTCCTCGAAGGCAGGATCTTCCAGCTCGTAGTAGACTTGTTTCTCATCGAGCCACTTGGCAAGTGCTTCTGCCTTGTCTGCCAGCGTCCATCCTACCATGAGGCGGATGGCTCCGTCTGCGATGCTTTCGTCCGAGAGCTCTACCTCGCGCAGCTGTATCTCGCCCTGAGCCTGTTGCAGTCCTTGTATCAGGGTCTCGTGGTGCTGACGTGCGAGCCAGCAGGTCATGTCGTGGTTCTTTTGGAGGGCTTCCTTGGCTTCTGCCGCTTTCTTGCGGTATTCGTCGAGCGAGCCTGTCGGCAGTTCCAGGCGTTCAGCCTTTATGTCGGGCTCTGTGTCGGAGAATGCCAGGAAGTAGATGCGCTTTTGGTATTCTTCTACAGGCGTGGCGAAGTACTTCTCCGCCCATTCCCGTTGGAAGGACTTGGCGGCGCAGGCGTAGAAGCAGACCTGCATGCCTGTCTCTTGTTGCAGGCGCTCTATGCTCTTCCAGTCGAAGTTGCCCCAAGGCTCGAGGCGCCGGATGTTCTTCTCCGTTGCGTCGATAGTGTGGCGGATGTTGACTTCCTCTGCCTTCAGAGTCTCGACTTGCTCGAGTGCGGCGTGAGGGTCAAGAGGCGATGTGCCGTTGGTCTGCTGGTGGTTCTCCTTGCCCCAGGCGCTAAGCGAGATGCTTAGGTAGTCGATGGCTTGCTGATAGCGGAGCCTCAGGTCGAGTGCCTGTTGCAGTTCAGGGCTTGTCTGTCCCTGCCTGAGCTGCTGTACGTGTACCACGCCCTGCTGGCGAAGGCCTGCTATGAAGCTGTCGTATTCTTTTTGTGTCACCAGGAAGGTGAGCTTCTTCATTCTCTCTATCATGCGATGGCCTCCTTTCTTTTCTCCTGAAGCGACTTCAGTATCTTCTGTGATGACTTGGAGAGGTTCTCCTCGTCCTCCATGAAGCGTTTTATCTTACGCACTGCCTCCTGGTAGCCGGGTATCTGCACCTTCTCGAAGAGGTTCACCTTCTGTGTGGTCTTCTTGCGTGCGTGTTCCAGGAGGTGGAGCTTTGCAGTGACGAACTCGCGTTCCACGGCGGTCTTGGCGAGGCCTTGCAGCAGCTTGATGCCGTCGAAGTACCACTTCGGTGCGCTGAACAGGCCGAAGGGCTTAACCTTGAGGCTGATGTTGCTGAGTATGGGGATACGCACGCCTGCTATCTTCTTGACCGAGAGCTCTACGTCGTCTAAGCTGACGAGCGAGGGGTCGAACTCGCCCCACAGGGCATACATCCTCTCGTATCCCTCTATCTGGCTTTGCAGCTTGCGTTCCAGTTCTTCGGCTTCCGCCTTGCATTTCTTCACCTCCAGCCGCAGTGCTGTCTCCTTGCTCTTGATGATGGGCAGTGTGCGCTGTCTCATCTTCAGTGCTTTCTCTATCTGCTGGAGCGAAGTTTTGTTATATTGAAACTTTATGGCCATTACTTAAACGTTCTGTGTTCCGTCTATAGTCATCAATCGCTAATTTGGGCACAAAGATACGACTTATCTTTCAAACTTCAAAATCCGCCATTCAGAAAAAGCGGGAAGAACA
>JAFLUV010000004.1 GCA_022508635.1 Prevotellaceae bacterium | reverse complement strand
TTTGAGGATGTGACGACGGTGATAGACCGGTTCGGGAGGGACTTGGACGTGAGGCTTTACGGCAGGGTGCGGTGGGAGGAGGGCTGCTTCCACGGGGAATGGGCGGGAGCACATTCACTCCTCAACAACTACTGGGATCCGGTAGGCAACGCGTACTATGACTCGTACCCGGGCTTTGCGATGGTTGCGGGCGTCGAGATAGCCAACTCCCATGAGCACGACTCGGTCAATACCTCCTGCCGCAGGCTCCGTGTCTCGACGGGCAACGTGAGTCCCCGGTTCAATGAGCGTGAGATGTACTACAACGGCGACATCGTCATAGCGAGGGACTATCTGGTCGTGAAGCGGGACGGGAACCACTCCTACCGCATCACGGGCTATTTGGGTGCCAGCGTGCTGGTGGAAAGCGAGGAGAGGCACGGCCACCAGCAGATCATGCCTGACGGAAAGAAGGGGCAGTACTTTATGCGACTGCCCAAGGAAGCCACACGGATCTTCAATTATCAACAGTTGGGATTACAGAAAGTACAAGAGGGTGTGAATTATGCCTCTTTTTCCTAATTACAGTAGGTGATTTGGATACAAAAAATACAGAAACAATACAAAAAGGAGATTTTACATTGCTATAATTCTGTTATTTTGTTGATTTTTTTGTAAATTTGCGCAAAAGCTAACTTAAATATAAAGAAAAATGGCTGTAAAATTTTACAAGAGTGAGAATCAGGTTCCACTCGAAATGCACAAGGTGCGAATGATTCAGAAGCTATCACTTCTGCCAGTTGAGGAACGTTTGAAGAAGATTCAGGAAGCAGGTAATAATACATTCTTGCTGCAAAACAAGGATATATATATAGATATGCTTACCGATTCGGGCGTGAACGGCATGTCTGACCTTCAGTTTGCGTCAATGATGCATGCCGATGACTCCTACGCAGGTTCCGAGACATTCGATAGGGTAAAGGCTGCCGTGAAGGAAGTATTTGGTACTGACAATGTGTTGCCTACCCATCAAGGTCGGGCTTGCGAGAACATACTTGCCGAGGCATTTGTAAAGCCTGGTATGGTAGCATTGATGAATTTCCATTTCACCACTACAAAAGCACATGTGACACGTGTTGGAGGTTCTGTAGAGGAACTTATTGATGCGAAGGGACTGCTGCCGCAGAGTGATGATCCGTTCAAAGGCGATTTCAACCTTGAAAACCTGCGCAGTCGCATTACTGAGATAACTCCTGAAAAAGTTGCTTTTGTACGTGTTGAGGCAGGTACTAACCTCATTGGCGGTCAGCCTGTATCGCTTGAAAATATGCTTGCCGTAACCGACATCTGTCATGACATGGGAGTAATGTCGGTTCTCGATGCTTCGTTGTTACAGGATAACGTTTACTTCATGAAGACTCGCGAGGCACGCTGCAAGTATATGGATACAAAGGAAATTTATCATTTGCTTGCAGATCACTTTGATATCATATATTTCTCTGCCCGTAAGTTAGGTTTTGCCAAGGGCGGTATCATTACGTCGAAGGATCTCAGGTACACTCGTAGTCTGATGGAGTTTATCCCGCTCTATGAGGGATTCCTTACCTATGGTGGTATGGATGTGCGTACAATGGAGGCTATGGCACAAGGACTCTATGAGTCGCTTGACATGGAGTATATCAATCAGGGACCTGAGTTCATCAACTATCTTGCCAAAGAACTCACTGACTATGGTGTGCCCGTGATTCTGCCTGCCGGCGGTTTGGGATGTCATCTGGATGCCGGAGCCTTCTGTCCCGATTTGCCTCATGGTCAGTATCCTGCCGGTGCTGTCGGAGCAGCCATGTATATTGCTGGTGGTATTCGTGGCATGGAGCGTGGTACGCTGTCGGAGCAGCGTAATCCTGACGGGACAGAACCACATGCAGAGCTGGAACTGTTGCGCCTTGCTGTTCCCCGTCGTGTCTACACACTTTCACAGTTAAAGTATGTAGCCGACCGTGTAAAGTGGGTATGGGATAACCGTGCGCTTATCGGTGGTCTGGAATGGGTAGAAGAGCCTTCTGTACTTCGTTTCTTCTTTGGTCGACTGAAGGAAATTGGCTATTGGCAGGAGAAACTCGCAGAAAAGTATCGTGAGGACTTCGGCGACAGCTTGTAACCTCTGAAAATTGATTTAAAAAGAACTGCCCTCGAGATGTCTGGATAAAGACTTCCGAGGGCAGTTCTTTTTGTGTATACCTCTTTCTTCGTGTCGTAGGACTAATGTTTTTTTATCTTGCTCTTCTTGACACCCTCGAAAGTCATCTTGACGGGCTGTATTGTGCCATCGGGGTTGAAGACAAGGCGGTCAATGCAGGTGACACGGTGGTTGCCGTCTGTCTCGTCAAGCGGACGGCGGTGATAGACAATATAGTACTCATCCTTGCCTGGTACTTGGATGACGCTGTGGTGGCCTGCTCCGCGAGCTATGCTCTCGTCCCTCTGAAGAATCTTGCCTTTAAGCTGGAAAGGGCCGAAAGGAGTGTCGCTGATGGCATACGCCACGCAATAGTCCGGACCAGTCCATCCACCTTGGCTCCACATGAAGTAGTATTTACCGTCACGCTTCAGCATGAAGGGACCTTCTACGTATTCGCGACTGGGTGTTATCTCGTGAAATTTCTGTCCGTCCTCCCAAGGTACGATGGAAAGAAGATCCGGGCTCAACTTGCAGACGTTGCAATGCCGCCAGCCACCATAGAACATATAATACTGTCCGTCGTCGTCACGGAAGACAAATTGGTCGATTGGCTGGGCACCGTTGACAATTTCGTTGATGAGCGGTTTGCCAAGAGCATCTTTATATGGACCTTCTGGGCGATCGCTGACAGCAACACCGATACCTCCTATTTCGCCTTCGTGTACGTCATTGCCGCCAAAGAAGAGGTAATACTTGTCGTTTGCCTCGATAATGGCGGGAGCCCAGAGGGCACGGCGGAGCCAAGGGATGTCTGCCTTTGTGATGACGTTCTCGTGCTTTGTCCAATTCACGAGGTCAGTGCTGGAGAAGGCATCGAAGTGCAACTGTTCGTCGTAAGGAGCACTGTAAGTCGGGAACACCCAGTACTTGCCATCAAGGACAGCACCTTCTGGATCAGCATACCATCCAGGGAAGATAGGATTGCCACTGGTCTTTTTCTTTTTAGCGTCAGCAGTGCCGACGATACAGCCCAATGAAAGGGCTATGAGGAGAGTTTTATAATTCATAGTTTGTGATTTGTGACAGATAGAGAGGGGAGAAGGATTATTCCTCAACGATTCCTTTTCTTTTCTTTGTTACGACCTGTTGGTCGACCTCCATTGTGGAGAGGGCATCCATAAAACCTTCGAAAATTTCCTGTGCGCGGTCGACGGTCATACGGCGGAACTTTCCGCTACGAGGATAGAGCTTTGTGCCAGCCTTATTGACTGCCAGTTTGTCCGTAATCCATTCCTCTGCCTTATAGGTTACGCCGTTCTTGCCCTCCATGTCTTCGTTATAGTAATAAGAGATTTGCGTGAGGGCGATATTCACTTTTTGCCCTTTGACAGTGACATTAAGCAGATAACGAAAACGGGTACGGTCGAGACTGAGGAAAGCCTTGTTGAAGGTCATGTACTCCTCGATGCGAGCCACGATGCTACCCTCTCCGCGTTCCTCAGAGATGATGCGCGTGTATTCTGGCTGTTGGTCGCGGATCGCATTCTCGAGGATGGAATTCTTGATGTAGGCAAGCAGAATGTCGTAGATTTGCTGCTCGTTCTTGTCTGTGACGCTGAAGTTCTTCTGGAAAGTGACAATGCCGTCTACTTCTGGCACAGCACCAAGCAGGTACTTAGGGTCTTTGTAATAGTCTTTCTTTCCTGCCATGAGGAAAAGGGGCATGCACAGAAGTGCAGCAAAAAAAAGAAATTTTTTCACCATAATATTTAGTTTTTAGTCGTTTTCCATGTTATTGTTTTCCCGTTTTTATATGAGAATTATTATTCGTATCTTATTGCCTCGATGGGATCCATGCGTGCTGCTTTGCGTGCAGGAACGTAGCCAAAGAAGATGCCGATGAAGGCGCAGATAGCGAAGCTGAGTCCAACCGCCCAAATAGGTACGCTACTGGGTAACATGAAAACATTGCTTGCCAGCCAGCTGCCGCCATAGCCGAGAGCAACGCCGAGCAAGGCACCTGTGAGGGAAATCATGACACTCTCAATGAGGAACTGGCTCATGATATCGATGCCGCGGGCACCGACACTCATACGTAGGCCTATCTCCTTGGTACGCTCGGTGACACTCACCAGCATGATGTTCATGATGCCGATACCTGCCACAAGCAACGAGAAAGCTGCTGCCACGACAAGGATGAGGGTAATGGTGTCCATGGTGGAGGACATCGTCTCCATCCATTCTGCTTGCGAGCGGATGGTGAAGTCATCGTCAGCATCATCCTTCAACTTGTGGTTTCGGCGCAATATCTGTGTCACCTCCTCGATAGCATCGTCGCTCATTTCTTCGGTCAGTGCACTCATCACGATGCTGCTGAAGTAGGTCTGTGCAGCAATACGCTTCATCACGGTGGTATACGGGGCTATCATGACGTTGTCCTGATCCATGCCCCAGTTGTTGTAGCCCTTTGACTTCAGTACACCGATGATGCGGAAGGGTATACTCTTGAAACGGACAATCTTGCCGATGCAGTCGGCATCCTCGCTGCCAAAGAGTTCTTTGACGATTGTGGTTCCGACAATGCAGACCTTGGCGCTTTTTAGCACGTCTTCCTCAGTGAAAGTGTCACCGCTCTTGATGTCCCAGAGTTTGATGGTCATATAGTCAGGACTCTCGCCGTACATCGTGCAGTTGGTATTCTTGGAACCGTAGATGACTTGCCCACCATTTGTCACTTCAGGGCTGATATGAGTGACGAGTGTCGCCTCGCTAAGAATGCTCTCGTAATCTGCCGGCTTGAGCGTCTGCATGGCAGAGGGATCCAAACGTACACCGCCTCGCATTTCGCCGCCCGGTCGTATGGTAAGCAGGTTGGTACCCATCTTACTTAGGTCTGCACGTATACTTTGCTTCGAACCTTGCCCGATGGCCATCATGATGATGACAGCTGCTACGCCGATGATGATGCCCAGCATGCTTAGGAAAGAGCGGAACTTATTGCTCATGATGGCAGTAAGGGCAACTTTTAGTAGGTTCTTTATGCTCATCTCTCGTTCTATGCTTTATATAATACAATGTGTTGTTTCTGGTGAACGTACCGTGTGTTTGGTCAGTCATCGTTCGTCTTGGGCAATGCCGCCAGTGCTTCTGCTGCAGAAAGGATCTTGGGGTTTTTCACGTCCTCACGGATCTTGCCGTCGCGCAACATGATGTTGCGGCTACTGTATTGTGCTATCTCGGGATTGTGTGTGACGAAGATGATTGTGCGCCCCTGGCGGTGCAGTTCCTGAAAGAGGCAAAGTATCTCGAAGGAGGTGCGTGTGTCAAGATTGCCAGTCGCTTCGTCAGCAAGTACGACGGCAGGATTGTTGACCAAGGCACGAGCAATGGCTACGCGCTGCATCTGTCCACCAGACATTTGGTTACTCTTGTGGTCAAGACGATCGCCGAGTCCGACGGCTTGCAGTGCCTTGATGGCAGCCTCGCGGCGTTGGCGTGCATTGTATGTCTTGTTGTACATGAGAGGTAGTTCTACGTTCTCTACAGCAGTGGTCTTTGCCAGCAAGTTGTAGTTCTGAAAAATGAAGCCTATCTTACGATTGCGCAGGATGGCTCGTTCACTGCGGCGCATCTTGCGCACGGGCACTCCGTCCAGGATGTACTCGCCACTGGTGGGTGTGTCGAGACAGCCCAGCTGGTTAAGCAGTGTACTCTTGCCCGATCCAGAGGTTCCCATAATGGTGACAAACTCACCCTCATAGATCTTAAAACTGACACCGCGGAGAGCCTTTACCACTTCGCTGCCTACATGGAACTCGCGGCGGACATCCTGCAGTTCGATGACAACCTTTTTGTCTTCAGCCATAGTCCCTAATTTGATTTCTTCTTGTCGTTGTTCCTGTTCCTGGGCTTAGGCATGAAAGGATTGCTGTTCTGCTGCTGTTCTTCTCCCATTTCGCCCATGTTGCTCTGCACGTCAGTGATGACCATTGTGCCGGCCTGCAGACCGCTGGTTACCTGTGTCAGAGTACCGTTGGTGACACCAGTCTGTATGGCGATGGCCTTAATGTTTGAGCCTTCCTTTGTCCAGACTTTGACGGGACTGTCTATGTCGGTAATGGTCTCTCCGTCGTTGAGCATTGCTTGACTGGGCTTGAAGCGGAGTGCCTTGCTGGGGATAGCAAGCACGTCGGATATCTCAAGGGTGTATATGACGACATTGGCGGTGAGCCCTGGCTTGAGCTTGAGATCTTCATTGGGTGCACTGATGACTACCTCGTAGGTCACTACGTTGCTCTCGGTGGTAGCTTGCTGGCGTACCTGCGTGACGATGCCCTGGAAGGTGTCATTGGGGAATGCATCGACCGTGAAGCTGACGCGCTGCCCTTCCTTTACCTCACCAATGTCTGCCTCGTCAACATCAGCAATGACACGCATGTCGGTTAGGTCACGGGCAATGGTGAAGAGGGTAGGGGTGTTGAAGCTAGAGGCAACGGTTTGTCCTTCTTCGACTTCTTTCTTTAGCACGACACCATCAATAGGGCTGGTGATGGTGGCATAACCTAAGTTGGTCTGTGCCTTCTTGACACTTTCCTTTTGGTTGGTCACCGTCTGTTGTGCCTTGATGTACGAGAGTCGTGCCTGCTCGTAGTCGTTGGCCGAGATGAGACCTTTGTCGTAGAGCGCCTTGTAGCGTTCATAGTTCGTTTTCTGGTAATCGAGTTCGCTCTGTGCACTTTTCAGGTTAGCTTGTGTGCTGCTGAGTTCACTCATGAGGTTTGTTCGGTCGAGTTCGGCAATGACGTCGCCTGCCTTGACCACGCTGTTGTAATCGACATAGAGTTTGCTGACGATGCCGCTCACCTGTGTACCGACGTCGACGCTTGTGACGGGCTCAATGGTGCCGGTTGCTGTCACGGTGGTCGTGACATCTTGCTTTGCAGCTTCCGCCTCGGTGTAGGTGAACTCTATCTTCTTCTTGCAACTGCTTATGGTGGCAAAAGCCACAAGTACCAGTGCTACTCTGATGGGTGTGTGGGTTCTCATCTATTATACTGCATTAAATCATTTTTTCGTTTTCTGTTTCTCTTGTTGCTTTAGCGGGTATGCCAAGTATCTTTTTCTCTCTATGGCTATAGGGAGGCATGGGGTGCTATAGTTCTATCTTTTCTCCTGTGTAAAACTTCAGCAACTGGATGTTGAGCAAGGCCATGTACTTGCTCTGGAGCATGTCCTGCTCGGCGCTGATAACGTTGTCGCGTCCTTGCAGTACGTCCACGGTGCTTTTCAGTCCGTTCTGGAATTGTTCGTTTATCAGCTCATAGCTGGCTTCCTGACTTTTTACACGTGTTTTGGCGGCAATGTAGTTCTGTTGTCCACTGTTAGCGTTGAGCCAGTACTGTTCGATGGTGCTGGAGAGTGTGTTCTTCCTGTCCTGCAGGTCAAGTTTTGATGTGAGCTGTTGCAACTTGGCTGTCTTGACATTCGTTGCGTTGCGTCTGCTGTCGAAAATGGGGACGCTCAGGTTAAGTCCTGCGCTCATGTTCAGATTGGTCTTCATCTGTTCACCCCATCCGTTTTTATTTCCGGAAGTGTGGTTGCTGCCGAGGCTTGCGCTTGCACCGATGGTGGGCAGGTAGCCGCGCTTGGCAATATTCAGTTGCATGTCGGCAGCTTCGATGCTGAGTTCAGCGCTCTTTATCTCGGGGCGCATCTCCAATGCTTTTGCGTATGCTTCTTGTGCATTGGGCACGAGGGCCAGTACTTGTTCGTCGGTGGGTAGGTTGCCTGCTACGTCAAAGGGTGTGTCCAGGTCGAGTTCGAGGAGCGCTTTGAGCTGACGCTTGTAGTTGGCGAGCTGTGTCTCGCTGTTGACCACGGCATACTGGGCGCTACTGAGCTGTGCTTCAAGCTGTACGACGTCTGCCCTTGCCATCTGTCCCTGCTTCATCATTTCCACGCCGCGGTCGTATTGGCTTTGTGCTGTCCCGAGCAGTTGTTCGTTGACTTTCTTGGCTTCCTTTGTGTACATTATCTGTACGTAGAGCTGTGCTATCTGTTCCTGTATGGTGAGTTCGCTCTGTTCTGTGGTGAGGGAGGCGATTCGATTCTGTAGTTTCTGTGCTTCGATGTTCTTGTAGTTGATACCTCCGTTCCACAAGGTGACGTTGGCATTCAGCCCATAGCTGCCTTGATAGGTGACATTACTACGGGTGCTAGTCACTTGGTCGCCCTGCACTACGCTGGTGCTTTCGGTGAAGGGGCGGTAGCCTACATTATGGCCGGTAGTGAAGCTCAGACTTGGGAAAAGTGCTCCTTTGTTCTGCCAAAGAGTCACTTCGCTACGTTCCTCGCTGATACGGTTCTTCTGCACCTGGATGTTATGCTGCTGTGCATAGTCGATGCAGTCCTGCAGTGTCCATGCCTGTTGGGCAAAGGCCATGGGGCAAAGGCCATGGGACATTGGCCATCCAGCAAGGAGCATGAAAAGGGATAGGATTCTTGCTTTCATTTATCGTCAATGTACTTTTTACTGTGCAAAGATAATGATTTTTTTTGCAGCTCTGGCTCAGATGTATTGCTTTTTTTCTTTAATTAACAACTTTTCAAGCAATGCGGCTGTTTGGTCTGCGTGAATGTCCATGCTGCTGTTGCTCTTTTAACCTCTCAGCCTTTCTGTATATGGTCACGGACTGGTCTCGGTCATTGGCAGAGAACTGAACGTGCGGCGCCTTCGGACATAGTACTGCCAGATGAGATTGATGGGACTGAGTATCTGTTCGGCGGGGACTACTGACGCTGCCAAGTTGCGAGCTCTGTCGGCATCAAACT
Source organism: Prevotellaceae bacterium (assembly GCA_022508635.1). Lineage (GTDB taxonomy): Bacteria > Bacteroidota > Bacteroidia > Bacteroidales > Bacteroidaceae > Physcousia. The sequence continues at coordinate 17,737 of JAFLUV010000004.1, read as the reverse complement.
CATGGCGTATGCGGCGGAAATCGAGATGTGCCTGCCATACGGCACGGCTGGCAGCCCAATGTCCCCCGACAAAGAAGTGCAATGCAGCAGCAGCATCGAGAAGGCGCCGCCAAGGCATAACGGAGCGAAACGCCTCTTCTGGTAAATTCTTGTAGAGTAATAGCAGGTTGTTGCGGAAATTCAGGTATGCTTTGCGAGGACTTTCTTTGGGCAACGTGCCACCGCCGACATGGTAGACTACGCTTTGTGGGATGCAGGCAATGCCATAGCCACGGTTGCGCAGGCGCCAGCAGAGGTCGATTTCCTCCTGATGGGCAAAAAAACGAGTATCCAGTCCGCCAGCCTCCCAGTAGACATCGCGCCGTATGAGCAGGGCGGCTCCTGTAGCCCAGGCTATCGAAGCGACCGTGTCGTACTGTCCCTCGTCACGTTCTACGGTACCTAGAATACGGCCTCTGCAGAAAGGAAATCCCAGACGACCAATGTATCCGCCGCAAGCTCCGGCGTATTCCAGCATATCGGGAGCCCACTCACTACGAATCTTCGGCTGGCAAGCTGCTACCTCAGGGTGCGCCTTCATATAGTCAAGCATAGGTGCCAGCCATCCTTCCTCCACACGGACATCGCTGTTGAGCAGCATATAAAGGTCACTGTCCACCTGTGCAAGGGCACGATTGTAGCCCTCGGCGAAACCATAGTTATGGTCGAGCAGGATAGTACGTGTCCGGGGAAAGGTTTCAGAGAGCAAACGCAGCGAATCGTCAGTGCTACCATTGTCTGCAACAATGACTTCCGCCTCGGGCGAGTGCTCGATGACGGAAGGCAGGAAACGGCGTAACATATCGGCACCATTCCAGTTAAGTATGACAATGCTCAGTTTCATATCAGATTTTGTAACTGGCCTGTCAAAGCATTGCCTGCTGCATTCCATTCGCCTAAGCAGATGGGGACAATCGTGTTATCCAGTTCCCCACTCTTCGAGGCAGAGGCGGTGGTGAGGCTTACCCTGACGTAATTGTCGGTGAAGCCATACAGTACGTTGCCCTTGCGGCTGTGCTCCAGCAGGACGGGACGTGTCTGCCCTTTATATATATTATAATGTGTATGTAGTTTTGTGTCGCTCAGTGCCAAGACCTGCCTGCTACGTTCGTGCTTCTCTTCAGGCGAGACGATGCCGGGAATCTCCAGAGCCTTCGTGCCGGGTCGCTCACTATAGCTGAACACATGATACTGGCTCACGGGCAATGCCTCCATGAAAGAATATGACTCTGCAAAGAGTCTCTCCGTTTCGCCACGCATCCCTACGATAACATCCACGCCGATAAAAGCATCGGGGATATAGCGGCGCACCTCTGCTATCTTCTTGGCAAAGAATGTCGTATCGTAACGACGGCGCATCAAGCGTAGCACTTCATCACTGCCACTTTGTAGCGGAATGTGGAAGTGCGGCATGAAAGCGCGGCTTTCTGCACAGAAGCTGATGATTTCTTCCGTGAGCAGATTAGGTTCGATACTACTGATACGGTAACGTTTGATGCCTTCTACTTGATCAAGGGCACGGAGCAGGTCGATGAACGATTCGCCTGTCGTTTTGCCAAAGTCACCGATGTTGACACCCGTCAGGACTATCTCCTTGCCACCCTGCTTTGCAGCCTCCTCTGCCTGGCTCGTGAGTGAGGCAATAGTACCATTGCGGCTGCGTCCTCGGGCAAAAGGTATGGTGCAATAAGTGCAATAGTAGTCACAGCCATCCTGTACCTTTAGGAAATAACGTGTGCGTTCGCCGCAGGCACAGCTGGGATGAAAAGAACGTATGTCGGCAGTACTGCGCACTGTGGTGTGCTTATGTGTAGTCGGCACCACGTCCAAGTCTTGGCTTCGTCGTGCTAATGCTTCTGCCACGTAGTGAGGGATGTCGCCCTTCTGTTCTGCGCCTATTACGATGTCTACGGCATTAAGGGCTGCCACTTGCTCTGGCTTGAGCTGTGCATAGCAGCCGGTTACTACCATCAGCGCACCCGGATGTCGGCGTGCCATGCGGTTGATAGCTTGTCGGCATTTGCTGTCCGCCACCTCAGTCACGCTACAGGTGTTCACGATGCAGATGTCCGCCACTTCCCTGTTGCCGATTGTCTTGACCCCAGCCGCCTCCATCTGCTGTCCAATTGTGCTCGTTTCAGCAAAGTTCAGTTTACAGCCCAATGTATAGTATGCAGCCTTCTTCCCTCTTAGAATATTCATGCTGCAAAGTTACGTTTTTTTTCCGTTTCATACAAATCTTATATGAAACGTAGAGAAATGTCGTTGCTGAATATCAGTGGCTTAATAAGCCGTTCGTTAAAAAAGAGAAAAAAAGTTTATGAAAAGTTGCATGTAATTCATAAAATCGTCGTACCTTTGCAGCGTTTTAATAAGCAATTGATTGTTTTACAACTTAAAAACAAAAGAAAAATGAAGAAGTTAGCATTTATGTTCGCAGTTGTTGCTGCTGTATCTTTCGCCTCTTGTGGCCAGAAAACAGAAAAGGGTTCTTGCTGCGATAGTGATACTGTTGCTGTTGAAGAGGTTGCTTGCTGCGGTGACGACAGCTGCTGTAACGATAGCTGCTGTGCAGATACCGTTACTTGCCCAGTTGCTGAATAATCAACATTTCGAGCATAAAAGTTTAAGAGGGTCTTGCCTAATCGGTGTGACCCTCTTTTTAATTTTCCTATTCCCACTCTATTGTTGAAGGTGGTTTTGAGGAAATGTCATAACAAACGCGATTGACCCCTTTGACCTTGTTAATGATGTCGTTCGAGACTTTAGCCATGAAGTCATAGGGTAGGTGTGCCCAGTCGGCTGTCATGGCATCGGTGCTGGTTACGGCACGCAGTGCCACGGGATTCTCGTAGGTGCGTTCATCGCCCATTACGCCAACGCTTCGCACATCGGAGAGCAGGATGGCACCTGCCTGCCATATCTGGTCGTAAAGCCCCCAGTCACGCAGGCCTTGGATGAAGATGTCATCAGCATCCTGCAGGATACGTACCTTTTCGGGAGTGATAGCGCCGAGGATGCGGACGGCAAGCCCCGGACCTGGGAAGGGATGCCTGCCAATGAGGTGTTCGGGAATGCCTAACTGCCGACCTACACGACGCACTTCGTCTTTGAAAAGCCATTTCAGCGGTTCGCACAGCTTGAGGTTCATTTCCTCAGGCAAGCCGCCTACATTATGATGACTTTTAATGACTTTTCCTGTGATGTTGAGGCTTTCGATGCGGTCGGGATAGATGGTGCCTTGTGCCAGCCAATATCTTGCTGGCGAGTCGTCGGTTTCTGGATCTTTCCTGCCTGCTTGTTTGCTAGTCAGTTTTGCTACCTCGGCATTGAATACTTCGATGAAGTCGCGACCGATAATCTTACGCTTCGTTTCGGGGTCGGTTATGCCTTCTAAGTCGCGGAAGAAGCGTTGGCTGGCATCTACGCCGATGACGTTCAGTCCTAGGCATTCGTAGTCTTTCATCACGTTGCGGAACTCGTTCTTGCGTAGCATGCCGTGATCTACGAAGATGCAGGTCAGGCGATTGCCAATGGCGCGGTTCAGCAGGACGGCAGCTACACTGCTGTCCACTCCGCCCGAGAGGCCGAGTATGACGTGGTCTTTTCCTATCTGTTCTCGTAGTTCGGCAACGGTTGTCTCAATGAAGTTGGCCGGCGACCAGTCTTGGCGACTTCCGCAAATATCCACTACAAAGTTTTTCAGGAGCAGCGTGCCTTGCAGCGAGTGGAATACTTCGGGGTGGAACTGTACACCCCAGATTTGTTCGGCATCTGCGGCGTATGCTGCATACTTCACCTTTTCAGTGCTGGCAATGGCGTGGAAGCCTTCGGGCAGAGCCGTGATGGTGTCGCCGTGGCTCATCCATACTTGGCTGTTTTCGTCGAAACCCTTGAAGAGCGGGTCGTTCATGTTTATAGTGGAGAGGTTGGCACGTCCGTATTCACGACTGCTTGCTGGCTCTACTTTGCCACCCAGTGTGTGGCTCATGAACTGTGCTCCGTAGCAGATGCCCAAAATAGGCATGCGGCCTCGGAACTGGCTGAGATCAACGCGGAAAGCTTCGGGGTCGTAGACGCTATAGGGACTGCCTGCCAAGATGACTCCAATGACATCGGGGTCGCCCTCCGGGAATTTGTTGTAGGGTAGTATCTCGCAGAATGTGTCAAGCTCGCGCAGGCGGCGGGCAATGAGTTGCGTTGTCTGCGAGCCAAAATCCAAGATGATTATCTTCTGTTGCTGCATGTTATAATTAAATTAATGTGTATAAGGGACTATGGTCAGGTTAGACGTTTCCCTCTTTGGGGGACAAAGGTACGAAAAAAACATGAGGAATGGAAAGGTTTCACAGAAAATTTTGCGGCAACGATTTACGCCTCAGTTAGGAAAATTTTACTCCTTAGTTAAGAAAAAATTACTGCCCAGTTAGGCAGTTTTTTTGCTTTGGAAGCGAAAAACAGTCGCAGGTCTTGTTATGTAGCAGGAAAAGTGGTAATTTTGCGCGAGGAAAATACCGACTGAACCAAAATGCACATGAAAACAGGCAACACTATCATACAGAACGCCACTATCGTAAATGAGGGCATCCGTTTCCTGGCATCTGTCCGCATTGAGTCCGGACGCATTGCCGAGATAGCAAAAGACAATGAACTGGCTGTCCGAGATGGCGATGAAGTGGTGGAGGCAGAGGGCGCATTGCTTTTGCCAGGTGCCATAGACGGACATGTACACATGCGAGAGCCGGGTCTCACGCATAAAGCCAATATGGAAAGCGAGACGCGAGCCGCTGCACGGGGTGGTGTGACTACGTTGCTTGACATGCCTAACGTCATACCACAGACTACAACGCGACGTCTCTTGCAGGATCGTTATGCGCTTGCCGAGGGACGATGCTATGTGAACTATGGATTCTTCCTTGGTGCTACCAATGACAACATTGAAGAAATCAAGCGCTTGGATACCACACAATGCCCAGGCGTGAAACTCTTTATGGGAAGCAGTACGGGCAATATGCTTGTCGACCGTGAGGAAGTGCTCCATCGCATCTTTAGCGAATCGCCCGCCCTAATAGTGACGCATTGCGAGGACGCCGCACGCATACAGAGCCTCACTCAGGCGCTTACCAAGGGCGAAGGCATCTTTCAGAAGTTCGCTTCCCATGCGGAGGGAGAAGATTTCCCTATTCGTCTGCATTCTCTCATTCGAGACCACGAGGCATGTTTCCGAAGCACTGAGCTTGCCGTACGTCTTGCAACGGAAGAAAAAGGAGCACGCTTGCATGTGGCACACATCACGACGGCAAGGGAATTAAATCTCTTTCTGCCTGATGACGAACGCATTACGGCAGAGGTCTGTGTGCCGCACTTGCTTTTTACGGATGAGGACTATCAGACACTTGGTACACGCATAAAGTGCAACCCGGCAATCAAGACCGCTGCAGACAGAGATGCTTTACGCCATGCCCTCACCGACGGACGCATCAGGACGATAGCCACAGATCATGCGCCCCACCTGCTTGAAGAAAAGGAAGGCGGCTTGTTGAAAGCTGTAAGCGGAATGCCGATGGTACAGTTCTCCCTGCCTGCCATGCTAACACTGGCAGATGGTTCAAAGGTAAAAGAAGATGATGTGCTTAGCATAGAGCGGGTTGTGGAACTGATGTGCCATAATCCGGCTCGTCTTTACCGCATCGCAGAGCGTGGCTTCATCCGTGAAGGCTACAAGGCAGACCTCGCCTTGGTGCGCCGTAAGGCATGGACGGTGACGAAAGACTGTGTCGAAAGTCGTTGCGGATGGAGTCCTTTAGAAGGGCGCACCATGGAGTGGCAGGTGGAAAAGACCTGGGTAGGCGGTTATATTGTATGGGATGGCACCTCCCTTATCTCCACTCCTCGGGGAGAAAAGGTTTTTTTCGCGAACCACAATAAACCTTTTCCCAAAGGGATTGTCTAAAAAAGTATTCGGGTCAGCAATAACAATAAAATAGGTATTGGCTAACAGAAATAAAGAATTCAATGAAACACAGATTTTCAACGTTCATCATACTCTGCCTTTGCTCGCTCATGGCTGTGGCACAAAAGGTTACTGTCAGCGGTCTTATCATGGATGGCGCACTTAACGAACCTTTGACAGGAGCTTCCGTCGTGCTGCTCCAACCGAAGGATAGCGCACAGGTTACGGGTGTTTCTTCCGACATAGAGGGTAAGTTCAAACTTCCTGCTGTCAAGGCTGGTAACTATATCTTCCGTGTCAGTTACATGGGATTCCGTACATATTATCGCAACATCACGTTGCCCAAGAATAACAAATCCGTGAATCTGGGATCTGTTACCCTTGAAGAGAATAGTAGTGTGCTCAAGGAGGCAGAAGTGACAGCAAAACTGGCTCAGGTAGAGATGAAAGCAGACACCTTTATCTTCAACGCTGATGCTTATCGACTGCCCGAAGGCTCAATGCTGGAAGAGCTTGTCAAAAAACTTCCAGGAGCAGAAATCGACGACGACGGCAACATCAAAATTAACGGCAAAAGCGTTACCAAGATAATGGTCGACGGTAAGGAGTATTTCCAGAACGACACGAAGATGGCGATGAAGAATCTGCCGTCAAAACTCATCAAGAAACTTAAGTCATACGATAAGAAAAGTGACTATTCGCGCATTACAGGCATTGACGATGGCGAAGAGGAGACGGTACTTGACCTTTCTGTCAAGAAGGGCATGAAGGAAGGCTGGGTAGGCAATATCGACGGAGCCTACGGCAGCGAGGATCGCTATTCTGGTAAGTTCAACGTAAATCGTTTTTTAGACAATAGCTACATGTCCATCATTGGTAGTCGTAACAATGTCAACGATTTTGGCGGACGTTGGGGAGGCGGAGGCAATGACATTACTACCAGCACGATGGGCGGTGCGACCTTTGCTTGGGAGAATGGTAAGCCAGATTATTCTGCCGGTCTATTGAAGGTAGGTGGCAATGTGCGTTATGGCAGCAGGGACAATGAGTCGCAGACACGCACAAACAGCGAAATGTTCCTACCATCGGGAACAAGTCAGTTCTCCAATTCCAAGAACCAAGGCACCAACTGGAACCAGAACGTCAATGCCAATTTCCGTGTTGAGTGGTTTCCCGATAGCATGACCAACATTTTATTCCGTCCCAATTTCAGCCATTCGGACGGAAATTCCTTCTCACATAGTCATAGTGTTACGTTCAACCAGAGTCCATTTGAGGCAGGACTGACAGATCCCGTTGAAGAGTACAAGGCATGGAGTGACCCGAACGATATCCGTGTTAATGGCAACGAACGTCTGAACAATGGTAACAGTTACAACAACAGCGTAAGTGGTGAATTACAGATTAATCGTCGCCTTGTCGTGCCGGGCAGAAATCTTACCTTCAACGTGGATGGCTCCTATAGCGAGTCGGACAACAAATCCTATAGTCGTTCTATGGTACGGTACTATCAGCGAACTACAGACGAACTGAATGCTGACTATCAGAACACGTCGTCTCCTTCGAAGAATTACAGCGTTCAGGGTCGCGTCAGCTATACCGAGCCCATATTGAAAGGAACCTATGTGCAATTTAGCTATCAGGGACAGTATCGTTTTCAGGATAGTGACCGTGAGATGATGGTCTATGATAAGTTGGAAGACGCGCTACGAGAAAAAGGACTTACCGATGCTACGGCTGTAGATCTCTACAACGGAACATACAACGGTATGAGCTTTGAAAGCTATGGCATAGACTTATCCAACTTAGTACGCGATGCGATGAATAGTCAGTATGCAACTTACAAGGAGTTCAACCAGTCGGTCAACATGATGCTTCGCTATAACAATAAGCTTGAGAACGGGCAGGAGTTCAACTTCAATATGGGTGTAAATTGGCAGCCTCAGCGCACTAATATGGAGTATGAGAAACGTGGCATTCACATCGACACCACGCGCCATATCCAGAACTGGGCACCTCGTCTCAATCTCCGCTGGAAGACGAATACTGGCCAGGTGCGCGTCCGTTATAACGGCCGTATGTCACAGCCTTCGATGACAAATCTTATTGAGGTGATGGATAATAGCAATCCACTCTATATCAGTACGGGTAACGCTGGGTTAAAAAGTTCTTGGGACGACAACTTCAATGTGGAGTATAACGACTACATCGCAGATAAACAAATGGGATGGTTTGCTGGTCTATGGGGCGGCATGACACGCCGTGCCATAAGCAATGCTACCATCTACGATACCGAATCTGGTATCAGCTACAGCCGTCCGATGAACATCAGTGGGTCATGGAACGTGCGTACATGGATGGGCTATAATACTGCTTTGGACAAAGCGAAGCATATCAATCTCAACTGGTCACAGAATATTAATCATTCCAACAATGTTGGCTATATCAGCAGTGATCTTGATGCAGAGGCACAGCAGTTCCTTCTGCCACAAGTGGATATGAACGGGCTTTTTGGCTACATGGATGCAAGTGGCCTGCTTAAAAAGGCCACTACAAAAAGTACGGAGCTTGGTGAGAATCTGCGCTTGAACTATCGCAATGATTTGATAGAAGTTGGTGTGAATGGTGGTATGAATTATCAACATGCACGCAATGATATGCAGAAAAACGGTAATCGTGATACTTGGTTCTACAATTATGGTGGCAATGTTGTCATTAATACACCTTGGGACATGCAGTTTAGTAGTGACATTTCTCAGCAAAGCCGTCGCGGCTATGATGATGCTTCGATGAATACCAACGAACTTATCTGGAACGCACAACTTAGTCAGAACTTCCTTAAACAGAAGAATGCGACGGTTAGTGTGCAATGGTATGACATCTTACGTAATCGCTCGAGCATCAGTCGCTACTATAGCGCGACAAACCGTAGCGACACATGGACAAACGCTATCCACAGCTATGTTATGGTACACCTTATCTATCGTTTCAATCTCATGGGCAGCAAGGAGGCTCGTGCAGCAGGTTTCAATGGAGGTGGTTCCGGCGGTATGGGTGGTGGTCGTGGCGGAAGGTTCTAAGCCGGAGCTTAGACTGTCCCACCAGACGTGCGGAAGTCTCTTGGTGTCTGTCCTTGATAGTAGCGGAACATTTTATTGAAATAGGACGCAGAGTCGAAGCCTAGACGAAAGGAAATCTCTTTACATGAAAGTGTTGTGTTGAGCAGATAGTCTTTTGCACGTTCCATTTTGAGCCGGAGAAAATATTGTGCAGGCGGGAACCCCGTATGGTTTTTAAATTGCTTCCGAAACTTGGAATAGCTCATGCCTACTTCCGTTGCGATGTCTTCCATGTGCATGTTGCGGTGCAGGTTTTTCCTCATGAGTCTTGTGGCAAATTTAATGTTGAGAGTGTCAGGGTTGTCTATGAAGGGTAGTTGCTGGCTCCTGGCATAGATAGTGCTGACAATGAGTCCTATGTATCCCGCCAGCTGTTGCTGATAGGCTGGCATTTGGGCTACGGCAATCTCGCAAGCTTTTTCATAAGCCGCGCAGAGTGTCTGCGATACTCCCACGTGATGGATGGGGTGGGATTTGTCAGGGAAATATTTGTTCACGAGCATATTCGCAAATTTTCCTGTGAAACCTATCCATGCTTCTGCCCATCCTGTCTGGGGATCTGGGGCATAGTTGTGCCATTCATGAGGGTAGAGAATAACCGAATCACCTGCTCGGAGTTGTGTTCGGGGCTGATGAGCCGAGACGAACCAGCCACTGCCTTTTATGATGTAGAGTATCTGTGTCTCCTGAAGTATGCGCCCTTTGTCGGGAAAGAACAAGTAGTCTTCGGGGTGTTCTCCTATCGGATACCTGTTACCAGGCTTTACATCTTGTATTCCAACAGTTTTTGTAGTGATACCCCATTGATGATCCGATGCGTGGGTGAGCAGGTAGTTACTATTAGCCATACGATGAGGATTAGGTGTTGGCATGGTACATATAATTGTCTTCTCACAAGCAAAGTTAGGAATTATCCCAGAAATGTCAAAATGTTATATCAAAAAATCAGTTAATACCCCTATTTATAATAGGGAAAAGCGATCTTTGCGCCATAAAATCATATAAATACATTGAAAATTACAATGAAGAGGATTCTATTTTCCTTATTGGTGTTTGTGACGACGACATTTACGGTCTATGCCCTTGATGTCAATAGTCTTCGTACCGAGGATTATTATAATCCTATCGGTATTGATGCGGGTACCATTCATTTCTCATGGGTACTCCAAAGCGGTCAGCGCAGTGTCATGCAGAAAACCTATAGCATTCAGGTTGCTCGCGATGCTGCCTTTGGTGACGTGGTATGGGAGTCTGGAACTGTCGAATCTAGCCAAAGTGTCGATGTCGAGGCAAGGGGTTTCAAACCTGATGCTGAGACACGTTATTATTGGCGTGTTACCATTACTGATAACAAGGGTGAGATGGCGGTCAGCGATGAGAAAGCTTATTTTGAGACTGGCCTGATGAAGACTGACGCGTGGAACGTAACGCAGTGGATTAAGGCTGGCACAAACGAGCCAGGTACAGGGGAAGAAGGTTCGGTCACCGACTATGAGGTGGAGGTGAAATTTAACATAAAGCAATTGGCTGCCGGTCTTATTTTCGCAGCCTCCGACCACAATAACTACTACATGTGGCAGGTAAACACCAATGGAGGCCTCCGTTTCCGTCCGCACCGTTGGAGCAATGGTAATCCTTCTTGCCTCTCAGAGAATCCCATTACTGGTGTCAGCGTCAAGAATGGTGAGCAACATACCCTAACTATTGAGGTTACTGGCGGCAAAGTGGCACGCACATACGTGGACGGGGTGCTTATCGATACTCGAACAGGCGACTTTACTTATGGCGAATTTGGTTTTCGTGAGGACTACGACAATGGTAATCAGCCCGAGCAGGCTTATTTCGATGATTTCGTTGTGAGGTCGGGTGACAAAGTACTTCTTGAGGAACATTTCGACGGTTCTTCCTGCATATTCAGTAGCGGTACGATACAGAACGGCGAGTTCTACGTGAGTGGTCCCGGGACTTATGCCTGGCAGCAGAAAGTGGCTACGGTAGTACGCTTTGATGTCGATTATGACTTAACTCTTGTCAATGATAATGCAAGCATCTGCTTCAGTGCAACATCCTCAGACACATATATGATGTGGGCAATCAATACATTCGACGTTGCAGCACCTGTCGTTCGCCGCCACGTCTATAATAATGGCAATCTGACTTATGACGATACGGCTCTCTCCATGAGCAAGGCAGAGCTCATCGGCAAGCAGCACCACATCACTCTGGAATGTGAGACCCCTTACGTCCGCACCTATATAGATGATGTTCTCGTGGATACTTACCAGGATACCCAGGGCGTGCTTGCCATAGGCGACCTTGGCGTGCGTGTCAGTGCAACAGGCAACGAGCGTGAGAAAGCGTACTTCGACAATATCAAGCAAACCGTTTATGATGAAGCGGGCAACGCGACAGTCATTTTCAGCGAGGACTTCGAAGGTGCAGGCAATGCCTTCAACGGCACGGATGTCCGAGATTTTGGCGGCAGTCGCCAGCTCTACATGGAAGCATCCGTAGGCAGTGCCAAGCGTCTAATGCAGCAGGACGGCAGCATTGTTGCTGGTATGCCGATGTTCCGCAAAGCCTTTGAGTTGGGTTCTGCAGTCCGTCGTGCCCGTCTCTATGCTACAGGATTGGGTGTGTACAACGTTTTTGTCAACGGCGAGCGTGTGGGTCAGACCGACGATGACGGCAATACCCTGATGGATGAGCTTAAGCCTGGTGCAACGGAGTTGGGCAAGACCGTCTTCTATACTACGCACGATGTGACGGCTCTTCTGCGTGAAGGCAAGAATGCCATCGGTGCACAGCTTTCTACTGGCTGGTGGAACGGCGCTATTGTCCACGGCATCTACGGTGGCAAGCCCAATGCTTTCCGTGCTCTGTTGAAGGTGGAGCTGGAAGATGGCAGTGTCCAGACTATTCCGACTGACCTTACTTGGCGCAGCAGTACCAATGGCCCTTTGCGCAAAGGCGATATCTATAACGGCGAAACTTACGATGCGCGCCTTGACGAGGGACAGTTTACGCCTGAATATGACGATAGCGACTGGTTCGGAACTGCCGTTTCGACTGACTTTAAGGGTGAGATTCATGCTTTTGAAGGGCCTGCTGTCATGGCTATTGAGGCATTGCGCCGCTATCCTAAGACCATACAGATATACGAGGGTACAAAGCCCAATGGAAAGACTTTCGGCGCAATTGATGTCCTCTCGGAGTTCACGGATCAAAACAACTTCGTTCTGAAGGCAGGCCAGACAGCCGTTATTGACCTTGGCCAGAATGCTTCCGGCTGGGTGAGCTTCACGGCAAAAGGCGAGCGTGGCACTAAGTTGCGTTTCCGCTTTGCCGAGATGCCTAATACGACGGGCGACCGCAACCGTGGCGACGATGGTCCTGCAGGCTCCATCTACACCGAAAACCTACGTTCTGCTGAGGCAACGCTCTATTATACTCTTAAGGGTGCAGCTGATGGTGAGTCTTTCCATCCCACGTCAACCTACTTCGGTTTCCGCTACATAGAGGTGACCACTTCGGCTGACGTAGACCTGACGGACGTTATCGGCGAAACTGTGACCAGTGCCGTTGAGGAGAAGTCCTCCTTCCGCACCAGTCACGAGGATGTCAACAAGCTTTATAGCAACATTATGTGGGGACAACGCTCCAATTTCGTCAGTGTGCCCACCGACTGTCCGCAGCGCGACGAACGCATGGGCTGGACAGCCGATACGCAAATCTATTCCATGGCAGGTCTTTACAACAGCGATACCCGCAATTTCTACAAGAAATGGATGCGCGACATGCGCGATGCACAGCGTTCCGATGGTGCCTACGGCGTTATCGCTCCCTATCACTGGGGTGTGGGCTATGGTGCTACGGCATGGGCCGACGCAGGTGTCATCGTACCTTGGAACGTCTATCTCATGACGGGCGACAAGGACATACTTCTCGATAACTTCGAGGCTAATGAGCGCTACATGTCGTTCCTTGCTGCCCAGACGGGCGATGGCTATCTCTACAACGGCGGTTATACGACCTATGGCGACTGGGTGGCCTACGTCAATACCGACAGCCGCTATTGCAGTGTTTCCTACTATGCCTATGTGGCAGACCTGATGGCTCGCACTTGCCGTGCTCTTTCGGAACAGGAGGGCGATATCTACGGCAAGAAGGCTGAGCAGTACGAACAACTTTTCCAGAACATCAAGACTGAGTGGCAGGCACGCTACCTTGGCAGTGCAAAGATTCCCAGCCAAGGCACGCAGTGCGGCTACCTCATGGCACTTCACTATAATTTGTTGCCCGACGAGACTTCCGTCACCCGCACTGGCACCTATCTGCACCGTGCCATCCAGAGTAATGCCTACAAGCTCAATACCGGTTTCCTCGGTACGGCTCTCCTTAACCAGACGCTTAGCGAAAACGGCTATAACGACGATGCCTATACGTTGTTGCTTCAGCGCAACGATCCTTCTTGGCTTTATAGTGTCGACCAGGGTGCAACCACTATCTGGGAACGATGGAACTCGTATACGATTGCCAATGGCTATGGTCCCGTCAGCATGAACTCTTTCAACCACTATGCCTATGGTGCCGTGGCAGAATGGATGTTCCGCCACATGGCAGGCATTGGTCCCGACGAGGCGCAGCCCGGTTTCAGGCACATTCTGTTGCGACCCTATCTTGATACACGCAGTACGCTGCGCTATAATCAGCAGCGGATAACCTCTGTTTCTGCGGATTTTGCTTCTGACTACGGCAGTGTCAGGGCAGAATGGGAGTGCGATGGCTCGAAGGAGTTCACCTATCGCGTTACCATCCCTGCCAATACGACGGCAACGTTGTGCCTGCCCGTCGCTGAAGGGCTCTATGTCTACGAGGGCGGTCAGCTTGCTGAGGAGGCGGAAGGTGTCGCCTATACCGGGATGGTCAATGGCTGTGCCACCTATGAAGTGGGCTCCGGCTCATACCTCTTCCGTGTCAGCACCGATGACCCCAATGGCATTGACAGTGCCAGCGAAGAGGCCAGTGCCGGCGTGCGGCAGGATGCAGGAACCTGCTATAGTCTTGAAGGCATGCTCCTGCCCGACGAGTATGCAGCACGCGGCATCGTCATCACCGGCGGAAAGAAGAAAATGCTGAAATAGCAGCAGGAGAACCGGCATGAATGACGTAAATGACACTGGAGAAGACTATGCAAGGGAAGAACAGGATACAGGTGCTGGTATCCGACGAGATAGGGCAGGTCTGTCCTGAGTTCGTCGGAGCCTGCGTGGAGGCGGACGTGGTGAACAGCCCTTACAGCAAGGCGCTCTGGCAGGAGATAGAGGCATTGTGCGAGCGCTTTCGCAGGGAACTGACAACGGAGTCGCTGAAGGAGCTGACAAGCATCGCCGCTACGCGAAGGGTATACAAGGCCTGTGGCAAGGATCCTTCACGCTATAGGCCTGCTTCGGAGGCGCTCATCCGCCGGGTGCTGCAGGGCAAGGCGCTCTATCAGCGCGACACGCTGGTGGATCTCGTGAACCTTGCTTCGATAGCTTACGGTTACAGCATCGGCGGCTTTGATGCCGACCGCTTTACCGGTCATACGCTGACGCTGGGCATCGGACGTGCCGGAGAACCCTATGAAGGCATCGGGCGCGGCAGCATCAACATCGAGGGACTGCCTGTCTATCGCGACGGCTCAGGCGGTGTCGGCACGCCTACCAGCGACAACGAGCGCACGAAGATGACGCTCGGCACGCGTCGCCTCGCTGTGCTCGTCAACGGCTATGACGGCAATGAGCAGCGCGTCCGCGAGAATGCAGAGTACATACTTGCACTCCTCGGCCGCTACTGCCAGGGCACCGACGCTTCCTACTTCATCTACAGGTAACACCTTATTATATTATATAATGACACGAGCACGACTCTATCGCGAAGTGGCGGCATACTTCCGGCAGGCGATGCCGGAGGCAAAGACGGAGCTGCACTACGGTAGTCCCTTCCAGCTGCTGGTCAGCGTCATTCTCAGTGCACAGTGCACCGACAAGCGCATCAATCAGGTCACGCCTCGCCTTTTCGAGGACTATCCGACGGCCGAGGCTATGGCACTCTCTACGCCCGAGGTGATATATGAGTACATCCGCTCCGTATCGTATCCCAACAGCAAGGCGCGGCACTTGGTGGAGATGGCGCGGATGCTGTGGGAGAGGCACGGCGGCGAAGTGCCGCAGGACATGGAGCAGCTCACGGCTCTGCCCGGCGTAGGTCGCAAGACGGCCAACGTAGTGCTGAGTGTCGTCTGGGGCGAGGCACGCATGGCGGTCGATACGCACGTGTTTCGCGTGAGCCACCGTTTGGGTCTGGTGCCTTCCTCGTGCACTACGCCGCTCAGCGTAGAGCGGATGCTCACGCGCTATTTTACGGAGGAGGAGATTCCTGCGGCGCATCATTGGCTTATCTTGCACGGGCGCTATACGTGCACTGCCGCGCGGCCTCGGTGTGCGAGCTGCGGGTTGTCGGCTTTGTGCAGGAGCTATCGTGGGTAATACACATTATATATATATGAAGAAGTTTCTTTTGGTCCTGGCTTTTTCCTGTGCTGTGGTGACGGCGGTTTCGGGGAAGGGCGAGCGGAGGTTGCGTGTGAGTTGCGTGGGCAACAGCATCACGTTCGGCACGGGTACGGCGGAGCCTGGGGTGGAGTCGTATCCTGCGCAGCTGCAACGACTGCTGGGCGATGGCTACGAGGTGGGCAACTTCGGCAAGCCCGGTGCTACGCTGCTGAGGCGTGCGTTCCGGCCGTATGACGTGCAGGAGGAGTTCGGACGTGCGATGGACTTCCACGGGGATATTGCGGTGATTCATCTGGGGATTAACGATACGGATCCGAGGGCGTGGCCCAACTATGGGGACGATTTCGTGCGGGACTATATGGCGCTGATTGATTCGCTGCGGCGGTCCAATCCCCGGGTGCGCGTTATTGTGGCGAGGCTCACTCCGTTGTCCGACCGCCATCATCGCTTCCTGAGCGGTACGCGCGACTGGCGTGAGGAGATTCAGCAGCGCATTGAGTTGGTGGCGCGTCTCTGCGGTTGTGAGCTGGTGGACTTCCATGAGGTGCTCTACCATCGGCCGGAGTTGATGCCGGACGGCATACACCCCAATCGCGAGGGATACGCCCTGTTGGCGCGTGCCGTCTATAGTGCGATTACGGGCGACTACGGCGGTCTGTCGCTGCCTTCGTGCTATACGGACGATATGGTCTTGCCGCGCGAGCGGGCGTTTCGTATCTGCGGCACGGCGAATGCCGGCGAGGAGGTGAGGCTGACGATAGGCGGTCAGCGGCACAAGGTGCGTGCCGGCAGGGACGGACGATGGTCGGTGGAGGTGGAGGCGCTGCCTTCGGGCGGACCCTACACGCTGACGGTGAGCACGCGGCAGCGGCGTATAGAGCTCTCGAACATCCTGGCGGGCGAGCTCTGGCTTTGCTCCGGACAGTCGAACATGGCGTTCCAGTTGCGGCAGTGCACGACCGGCGGTGAGGACATACCCAGGGCAGGGAATTCGCAGATACGTCTGCTGAACCTCGAGGCGCGCTGGCCGACGAATCCCGTGGAGTGGGACGCCGGGGCGCTCGACTCGGTCAACGCCCTGGAGTACTTCACCAGGCCTGTGTGGCAGGCGTGCACGCCGGAGTCGGTGCAACGCTTCAGCGCCGTGGGCTACTACTTCGCCCGTGAGCTGCAGGACAGCCTCGGGTGTCCCGTCGGCATCATAGGCAATGCCGTCGGCGGCAGCGGCACGGAGGCGTGGATAGACCGGGGGACGCTGGAGCACGACTTCCCCGAGATACTGCGCGACTGGACGCGCAACGACTTCATACAGGACTGGGTGCGCGGCCGTGCGGAGCAGAACATGGGAGCCGGACGCCATGCCCCGCTGCAGCGCCATCCCTACCAGCCGTGCTACCTCTACGAGTCGGGCGTGTGGCCGCTCCGATACCTTCCGATAGACGGCGTCCTCTGGTATCAGGGCGAGAGCAACGCGCACAACTGGCAGGCGCACGAGCGGTTGTTCCGCCTCCTCGTCCGGAGCTGGCGCCGCACGTGGGACGAGCCTGAGCTGCCTTTCTACTACGTGCAGCTCTCCAGCCTCGACCGTCCTTCGTGGCCTTCCTTCCGCGACGCGCAGCGACGACTCATGCAGCTCGTGCCGCACACCGGCATGGCCGTCTCCAGCGACCACGGCGATTCGCTCGACGTCCATCCGCGCCACAAGCTCCCCGTCGGCCGTCGTCTCGCCGCATGGGCACTGCACGACACCTACGGCTTCACCCGTGTCGTCCCCTCCGGACCGCTCTTCCGCAGCGCAGACTTCCGCGACGGTGAGGCCTGGATCAGCTTCGACCATGCCGACTCTCTCCATGCAAGCGACGGCCAGCCCCTGCGCACGTTCGAGCTTGCCGAGCACGAAGGCCTCTTCTATCCCGCACAGGCCGTAGTGGAAGACGGCCGCGTCCGCGTCAGCAGCCCGCACGTGCGTCGCCCCCGCATTGTACGCTACGGCTGGCAGCCCTTCACCAGAGCCAACCTCGTCAACGGCGCAGGACTCCCCGCCTCGACCTTCCGGAGCGACGACGCAC
>JAFLUV010000039.1 GCA_022508635.1 Prevotellaceae bacterium | reverse complement strand
TCCTGACTACAGAGCATGCAGAGACTTTCCAGCAAAAGGCAACAACCTTCATGGGCGAACCAATCAATGCAGAAAGAGTTAGCTTGGGATAGAAACGTACGTCCTACTGACGACGGACAGGTAACGCTGGTCGTGATGCCTGGCGAAACCAACACCAACCCCTACAAGTTCTATTATCTGAATGCCATGACCATTGAGGCTACGCCTCTATCAGAAGCAGACCTGTAACAGGTGTTTCAGACACGGGGAAACAACAGAAGGAGGAAACGGTAGAAGGAGGAACAACAGAAGGGGAAACGGCAAAAGGAGGAACGGCAGAAGAGGGAACGGCAGAAGGGGAAAACGACAGAATGCTCACAGAAGGGCAAAAAAGGACTGATACATTAGTGACTTAGCAAGAAAATTGTTAAATTTGCAAACAGATATATTACAGACTGAAATGAAAAGCGACAGTGTAGTCATCATACCGACATACAACGAAAGGGAGAACATTGAGGCCATCATAACAGCTGTCACCTCGCAGGAAAAGGCATTCGACGTCCTCGTCATCGACGACGGCAGCCCCGACGGAACAGCCGGCATCGTAAAGGAGATTATGCAGGGGGATTTGGCCGGACGTGTCAACATCGTCGAACGCTCCGGCAAGCTCGGACTCGGCACTGCATACATCTGTGGCTTCAAGTGGGCATTGGAGCACGGCTACGACTACGTCATCGAGATGGATGCAGACTTCAGCCACTCTCCTGCCGACCTGCCGCGGCTCTATGCCGCATGCCACGACGAGGGCTACGATGTCTCCGTCGGCAGTCGCTACATCACTGGCGTGAACGTCGTTAACTGGCCCATTGGCCGTGTCCTCATGTCGTACTATGCATCAGCATACGTTCGCACGGTTCTCGGCATTTCCCTTCGCGACACGACGGCGGGCTTCGTCTGCTGGACGCGGAAGGTGCTGGAGACGATTTGCCTGGACGACATCCGCTTCAAGGGTTACGCGTTCCAGATAGAAATGAAGTACACAGCCCTGCGCCTTGGCTTCAAGATAAAGGAAGTCCCCGTGGTCTTTGTCAACCGCGAGCTTGGTACGAGCAAGATGTCGGGCGGCATCTTCAGTGAAGCACTTTTTGGAGTCATGCGCTTACGCTTCACGAATTTCAAGAAGAAGAACAACAAGTAAAGACGAGCAAACGAGAACCTGCATTTGGCAAACGAGAACCTGCATTCGTATTCAATGGTCAACAAGATAAAGGAGCTACTGCGAAACAAGGAGATGGGGCAGTTCATACGCTTTTGCATCGTCGGCGGCACATGTGCCGTCATTGATGCTGCGGTGTACTATACCATGCTCCTCTTTGTGCCCTATCAGGTTGCACTTGTCTCGGGCTACCTCATTTCTCTTTGCGTCAACTACCTGCTCACGGTTTACTGGACGTTCAAGACGCAGTCGTCTGTGACCAACCTTGTGGGCATCGTCGGGGCACACATGTTCAATCTCTTCGGAGTACGCATGGGGCTCATGTGGCTTTTTGTCGAGGAGTTCCACCTGAGCAAATCCATAGCCTACATCCCAATGGCCGTCATCAGTGCCGTGACGAACTATATCGTCATCCGCACCGTTGTGAAATACTCCACAAAGAAAAAGGAATAGGTGACAGACATACACTTTCCCTTTTGACGACAAGCACTGCCTGCTATGACTGGCACCATCTCTCCTGAGGCATCCTCCCGGAAGAGGTGGTGCCAGTCGACTATCAAGGCGGCGGAACGATTGCCCGTGCAACAGGCCAGCAGGCAGGCAATCAGGAGCAAGTACAATCCCGACATCTTCATAGTTCTGAATATCAAACTGTTAATAGCCGCAATCCAGACTTGCGCCTACCGGTCTGAAAATTGGTACTTACCGACGAAGAAACTGGTACGTACCAATTCCGAAGTTGGTACGTACCGATTCTCAGATTGGTACTAACCAATTTTGCAGTTGGTAAGTACCAATTTCCCAGCCGGTACCGGCCACGATGCTTCCCTGCACCGGGAACTCCCCGGGCGGACATGAAGATATGAGCGTATCATACGCGGCTGGCAAGGCTAAGGGGAATGCGCTGCAATTACGGACAACGCTCGAAAACCTGCATCTTTTGGTTAAGGGTGACAGGCTCCATGACATGCTTCAGCAGGAAACGCGGCCAGGTGAGATTCCACAGGAACTTGTGGGGCGTGGTAATGAAGCGATAGTGGAAGAGCTCCTCCTCATCGTAGATGCAGCGGTAGTTGTCAGGGATAGGAGCATCGTAGTACTCGTGACACGTATTGATACCCCCAATCTCGCGCACAAGATACCTTATCCGTCCCGATGCAACCAATTCAGCCTGCTCCTCCTTTATTTCAGGGTCAAGGATGCTGGACATGAAGAAATTCTTATTCGGAGGCAGGTGGCGCGTATGCTGGTAGATGCCCGTATCATAGGAGCTGAAGGTCAGCACCTCGCTGTCTTCCGTATCGTTGGCATTAATGATTTCTGCCATCTCCAGCACCTTACAGGGAAATGTCCCGTTGAGCAACGTCACAAGGTTCCAGTTCGTCACGGCACAAAGAACGGCAATCGCAAACATGACAACGCACGTCCGCCAAGCCAGCCTGCACTCAGGACGGTAGCAGACAAGCAGCGGAAAGAAAGTGAAGATGGTCAGGAAATAGTAAAACTGTACCGTCATCACGGAGAAAGACAGCAACAGCACCCCGTAAGTAGAGAAGACAAGCAGTCTCACCTCCCGGCACACTGGCAGGAAAATAGCCGGAATCATCAGAACCGCCCAGATGCCAAGCTTCACGAGAGGGAACCACCAGAAGTCAGGCTCACCATTCGTCGCAACACCGTGATACTGGAAAATGTTGACGATAAAGTACGACTCCCACAGCGCATCCAGCGTGCCATGCACTGCAAAGTAAGCCAACACCATCACCGTGACGGCCACAAATCCCAACAGAACCCACAGGACGATACGCCCCAACTCCTCCATGCTCCGGTTTTTCCACGCAACGTAGGCAAGTGCCAGGATGCCTCCCGTATAGAAGAACAGGAGATTGAACTTCATCCAGAAAATAAGAGCAACGCCCACACCTATGAAGAACGACTGCCGCGGCCGCGGCACATGCCGTTCCATGACAAAACGCAGCATATAGTAAAGACTCTGTGCCAGGATAGGCAGCGAGAACTCCTCCACGCTGTCTCCGTAATAGAAGAAGTCCGACGAATAGGTCACAACGCCCAACAAGAGCGTCAGAGGCAGCGTGGCGGACGAAGCAGAGAACAGGCGCATGGTACGGAGCGAATAGAGCAGATAGAAGAAGCAGCACGCCACTTCCACCACCCAGATACCTGCAAAACTGCTGCGCGACAGCAATGCCGCCGCCTCATGCAGGAAAAAAAGCACCGGCCCCTTATGGTCGAAGATGTCCACGTAAAGTTCCCTGCCGCTAAGCATGGCATTGCCAATAGTCATGTACACATTGGCATCGTCCCACGGATTAAGCGGATAAAGGAACGAGCAAGTACTGAACAATGCCATGAAAATCACGGCGAAAAGAAACAAGAGAAACTTCTCGGTATTTTGACTAAGTCTCATATTTTCACGTATGATATATATCAAGCACAAAGGTACATCATTACAACGACTCCGCCATCCGATCCCGCAAAAAAAGTGACAAGACAGGAAGTTTTTGCTCTTTGCTTTGCCTTTCTCGCAAAAATAAGGTAACTTTGCATCTCCATGGCACACATAAAAACTATTATAGCTATAGCATACGACACGAAAAGAGCCCTGTCGCTCCTCGTACTTTTTGCCACGGCGACACTTGCCGCACTGGCACAGCCACTCTTTGTGCCCGATACGGATATCAAGAAAATGGGCGAAGTGGAATTCCAGATACCACGGACACTCAGTATCGGATTCACGAACAAAGGTGATAAACCACTGATCATCCAAGAGGTAAAAGCCTCCTGCGGTTGCATTGACATACTATACCCGAAAGCACCTGTTGCTGCCGGTGCACGCGGCGAAATAACCCTGACGTTCGATGCTAAGCTATTAGGCACGTTCTATAAGGAAATAGAGGTGCTGACCAACGCCTCAGAAGAACCGAAATACATTGGCATACATGGTGTCGTCGTGACTGAAGTGAAAGACTACAGCGACGAATTTCCATTTGACCTCGGAAATGTACGGATGGAGACAAACACTATCGAGTTTGAAGATGTCAGCCTTGGTGACCAGCCGACAGCAGAACTACGCGTGCTAAACACCGACCACACAGCCTATCGGCCTGAGCTGATGCACCTTCCCGCATACCTCACTGCAGAATACGAGCCGAAAGACATTCCTGCTGGAAAAAGCGGTAAGATACGCCTCACGCTGGACAGTGAAAAACTCAATCAACTGGGACTCAACCAAACCAGTATCTATCTCTCGCGTTACCTCGGCGACAAGATAGGAGAGACGAACGAAATTCTCGTCTCCGCCATATTGCTACCAAGCTTTGCCAATATGACCGACGAAGCACTCGCCACAGCTCCCGAGCTGACAGTCAGCGAGTCGACAGTCAGCATGGAGGTTAAGAATGGAAAGAAAGCCGCCAGCCACACCGTCACACTCGCCAACACAGGGAAGAGCGACCTCCACATACAGCAGGTACAGGTCTTCAACAAAGCCATTAGCGTAAGTATTTCAGACCGGACAATACGACCGAACAAAAGCACTCGACTGAAGATAAGCGTTACCGCAAGGTACCTCAACAAGGACAAGGGACGCATGCGTGTTTTGCTTGTCACCGACGCCCCGCGACAAGCAAAGCAATACATCAACGTAGAGGTGGCGAATCCAAAGTGAAAAGCAGAGGAGGCGGAGAAAGAATGAAATATTTGCCATCGCCCGAGAGCTGAACGATCAACTACGAATTATGAACTAAGAAGAATGGAACATCCCGAGAATAATCCCGAATACGCCGGGCTGACTGTGAACAGCGGCATCGGCCCCGTCTCTATCATCAACCCTCACCTTAACCGCAAACGTTTCGTGCATAGACACCTCTCTGCTGCCGAATACGTAGAAGGTATCCTGAAGGGCAACATTACCATCCTTGGACAGGCAGTAACGCTCGTCGAGAGCACCATCCCCGAACACCATGCCATCGCACAAGAAGTCATCGAAAAATGTCTGCCGCACTCTGGGAATAGTGTACGCATAGGTATTAGCGGCGTACCCGGCGCAGGCAAAAGTACAAGCATTGACGAATTCGGCATACACGTCCTGAAGGAGTACGGCGGAAGGCTGGCTGTCCTCGCCATCGACCCAAGCAGTGAACGTAGCAAAGGCAGCATACTGGGTGACAAGACACGCATGGAGAAACTCAGCGTACACCCTGACTCGTTCATCCGTCCCAGCCCGTCGGCAGGCAGCTTAGGCGGCGTGGCGCGCAAGACGCGTGAGACCATTATTCTTTGCGAAGCTGCTGGATTCGACAAGATATTCATCGAGACGGTCGGCGTAGGTCAAAGCGAGACAGCCTGCCACTCGATGGTCGACTTTTTCCTGCTCATCCAGCTGGCAGGTACAGGCGATGAGCTGCAAGGCATCAAGCGCGGCATTATGGAGATGGCAGACGGCATCGTCATCAATAAATGTGACGGGAACAATGTCGAAAAGTGCCAGCTTGCAGCCACACACTTCCGCAACGCACTTCATCTTTTCCCCTTGCCCGAAAGCGGATGGGCACCGCAGGTACTCACCTACAGCGGTTTCTACGGACATGGCATCAAGGAGATATGGGATATGATTTACAAATATCTCGATTTCGTCAAGAAGAACGGCTACTTTGACTACCGCCGTGCCGAACAGGCCAAATACAGGATGTACGAAACCATCAACGAGCAACTGATGGAAAACTTTTACCAGAACCCGACCATTGCCGATATGTTACAAGCCGCCGAACAAGGTGTATTGCGTGGCGAACGCACATCATTCGTGGCAGCCAAGCAATTGCTCGATTCTTATTTTGCACTCCTCCATTAGCCATTTCGGGGTGCTCGTAGCACCACAAATACCTATCGAACTACAACCTTGCAGCCAGCGAACATCAATCTCGCTGGCTGTATCTATCATATAGGAACGTGGATTTGCCTTGCGACACTCGTTGAAAAGCACACGCCCGTTGCTGCTCTTCTTGCCACAGACAAAGAGTACCACATCATGCTTAAGAGCAAAATTGCGGATATTCGGCATTCGGTTTGCCACTTGACGGCAAATAGTATCATAGAAAGTAAAAGTCGCTTCAGGACTAATGTGTTGCTGGACGTAATCTACTATTTTGCGAAACTCATCAAGAGGCTTGGTTGTCTGGGAGTAAAGACAGATATCACGGGTGAAATCCAGCTTTTCCACCTCGTCGGCCGACTCGATAATGATGGCAGTCTCCTCCGTTTGACCAACTAATCCAAGCACCTCGGCATGCCCGTTCTTACCGAAGATGACTATCTGTTTCTTGTGCTCAGGATCAGCATTGTACTCCTTTTTTATACGCTCCTGCAAGTGCAGTACCACGGGACAGGTCGCATCTATTAGGTTGATAGATCGGTCACGAGCCAAGACATACGTGGAAGGCGGTTCGCCATGAGCACGCAACAACACCTTGACATTATGCATCTGCCGCATCTGTTCGTGGTTGATTGTCACGAGTCCCATCTGCTGTAAACGATCGCACTCCTTGCCATTGTGTACAATATCGCCCAAACAATACAGCCGCTCGGTCTTGGACAACTCTTCCTCTACCTTGCCGATGGCACGTGTCACACCGAAGCAGAATCCCGAGCCTTGGTCAATCTCTATCGTCATTCCGCCGTAGCCCTGTGATATTGTTCCAAGAGCCATACCTTTTGCTCTGCAATAGTCATATTGCTATTGTCCAATACAATAGCATCCTCCGCCTTACGGAGCGGACTGATGGCACGCGTAGAGTCAATGCGGTCACGTTCGATGATGTTGGCACGTATCTCGTCAAGGCTGCAAATTTCGCCTTTGGCTGTCAACTCATCATAGCGGCGTTGAGCACGAACATCGGTACTTGCCGTCACGAAAATTTTCAGTTCTGCATCAGGAAAGACCACGGTTCCAATATCACGACCATCCATGATGACACCTTTTGCCGCACCCATCAGGCGCTGCATGTCAACCAACGCCTCACGTACAAAACTCAGAGTAGCAATCGGACTGACGTACTTCGAAACCTCCATCGTCCGTATCTCATTCTCTATGCAAACACCATTTAAATAAGTATCAGGACGACCTTTTTTTTCGTTCAGGGAAAAAGTAATCACGATCTCAGCCATACGCTGACGCAATGCCTCCTCATCAATGCCAGCATCGGTTATCAAACCGTTCTGCAAGGCAAAGAGTGTCACAGAACGATACATCGCACCCGTGTCAATATATATGTAACCTATTTCCTTTGCAAGGTCTTTTGCCATTGTGCTCTTGCCACACGATGAATGGCCGTCTATGGCAATCGTAATCTGTTTCATAGCTTATGTGGGATTTCTTTAATATATGTGTAACTCCACCCCTTCACATGGAGGGAACTACTTCTGAAAGTTATATGCTAAGGTGAAGGCCAAAGTTGGCGCACTGACATGATATTTGGCATAGGCAATACCCAACTTCAGTCGTTTCAAATTGACACCGCCACCAAACGACAATCCTGCTGCATGCGAAGAACCCGCTGCCGTCATCTCATAACCACGACGGAAGTTATAGCCCAATCCAACATAAAATTTGTCAGAAGGCAGGAACTCTGCACCTAACACAAAATGATTGATGAAGATGCTGCCCGCCTTGAGTTTTGAGCCGGTAGTAAAATAGTCATCCTGTGTCCAGCGTGTCAAGTCGACCATCGTGATAGAAAAACGGATGGGAGCATGACCCAATGATTTCGTAAAACCGACTTCCAGGTCTGCAGGCAGACGATCGCGTTTCTCAGCAAAACTTTTCACCTGCCCGCCAAGATTACGTGCAGCAATTGAGACAGAAAAGTCCGCCTCATCATCATAATAGTTAAGTCCCAAATCTGCCGCTAACGCATAAGATGTGTATGGACCATAATGCGAATAAATGAACTTGGCTGTTACGCCACCTGCCCAGCGTTCACTCAGGATATGGCTGTACTGCCCCGCAAAGCAGAGGTCAAGGGGGCTGAACTCTCCCACTATCTCACCCGAGAGCAATGTCTCTTTCGTCGAACCGTAACCCACAAACTGGACATGTGCCCCCCAGGCACCACGATTACCCACCTGTTGGGAATAGGCGACAGCACCAGTATTACAACCTTGCATGTAATTCATGAACGTGAAACCCACCGTGTGGTTGCTGATATCAGTCAGCAACGCTGGATTCTGCATCGCCAATGATATATCATCCTCTACCAAGGATATGTTCTTACCACCGAGTGCCGTCGAATGGGCAGAGACAGGCAGATTAAGGAAATTGAACACGCTACCGCTCTCCTGAGCCATAACAGGATGCATCAACCCGAAACAGACAAGGAGAAACAGGTATCGCCGTTTTTTTCTATTTACCTTCATAATCGACACCAAAGTTAAGATTTTTTTTGTCAACAACCGCCACCAAAAGCACAAAAACACAGACGAAAGAAAAAAAAAGAGCATTTCATGCGCGCCATATAAAAAAAATGATGTAAATTTGTAGCACTAACAATATCTTTCGATAACAAAAATTACAAAAATATATGGAAGCTAACAAAACTGTAAACGAAGAGCTACAGAGTCAGAAGTCGACCAATATCCTCATCGGGTATATTCTGGCACTCGCTACAATGTTCGTTGCCTTCGAGTACACTCAGCGTGATGTGAAGGTAGTTGAGGAAGAGAAGATTTATGATTTCAAGATGGAGGAAGACATGATTCCCATTACACAACAACAGGAAGTTATGGCACCACCTCCGGCTGCAGCTCCCACCGTCATGGAGTTCATCAATGAGGTTGAGGATGACACCGAAATTCCAGAGGAAGAAATAGAAAGCAGTGAGGAAATGAACCAGGCTATCACCACCGTGGTTGGCACTGGTGCTCCGAGTGCTGTCGTGAGTGGGCCTGTGGGACCTGTTGTCGAGGCAGATGATGATGACCGTATTTATGAGATGGTAGAGGAGAACGCACAATTCCCCGGCGGCGAGGCAGAGTGCTTTAAGTGGCTGAGCGAACACATCAAGTATCCCAGCATTTGTCAAGAACAGGGTGTGCAGGGACGTGTCATCGTTGCTTTCGTGGTCAACCGTGACGGTTCTATCGTCGATGTTCAGACGCTCCGCACTCCTGACCCCAATCTCGCCAAGGAAGCAGAACGCGTCGTAAAGATGATGCCCAAGTGGAAACCCGCACGCCAGGGCAACAAGACCGTTCGTTCACGCTTTAACCTGCCCGTTATGTTCCGCTTGAATTAAGGGATAATTCCGGAATCAAAAGGAAACAAAGACACACACAGCTGGGAGGCTGTCCGCTAAAAAAGCAGACAGCCTCTTTTGCATAAAAAATACAAGATTCCCCCAAGTCCCACGCACCTATAATAATATATAATGTATAATAGCGACCAACTACTCAGGATGGTGAATGATGCCATCGCTGCACTGCCTCTTGAACGTGAGCCACAAGAGCTCTATGCCCCAATACGCTACGTCCTTTCACTTGGAGGCAAACGCATCCGCCCGATTCTTATGCTCATGGCCTACAATCTCTATAGAGAAGACGTTGAACCCTGCCTCATGCCTGCTATCGGACTCGAAACATACCATAATTTCACCCTCCTGCACGATGACCTCATGGATCGTGCAGAAATGCGTCGAGGCAAGGCCTGTGTACACCAGAAGTGGGATGAAAACACAGCTATCCTCAGCGGCGACAACATGCTAATACTTGCTTTCCACTACATGATGCAGTGCGACAAAAAGAATATGTCTGCCGTCATGCAAATTTTCTCTAAGACTGCCATTGAAATAGACGAAGGACAGCAGTATGACATCAATTTCGAGACACGCAGTGACGTGACTGAGAGCGAGTACATTGAGATGATACGCCTCAAGACATCCGTCCTACTGGCTTGTGCTCTGCAGATAGGTGCCACGCTGGCCGACGCGCCCGAGCAGGATACCCGTGCGCTCTACCGCTTCGGTGAGCGTCTCGGACTTGCTTTCCAGCTCCAAGATGATTACCTCGACGTCTACGGCGACCCAGCTGTCTTTGGCAAGAAAATTGGAGGAGACATCCTCTGCAACAAAAAGACCTTCATGCTTATCAATGCACTGCATAACGCATCTGACACAGACCGTGCAACACTGCGACAATGGTTTTTGGAAAAAGATTGTAACCCAGAGGAGAAAATACATGCCATCACAGAACTCTACACAAAAATTGGCGTCGACCGCATGGCAAAAGAACAGATAGATGCTTATTTCGTTGAAGCAGAAGCCTGCCTCTTTGAAGTAAATTTGCCAGAAGAGCGGAAACAGGTTCTTCGCAATTTTGCCCATGGACTGATGGGACGTCAAAATTAAAACTGGATGATAGACACGCACAGTCATATTTATGAGCCAGAGTTCTGTACCGACCGCGAAGATGTGATACAGCGTGCACGCGAAGCTGGAGTAGAGCACATCCTGCTGCCTAACATCAATGCCGACAGCATTGCCCCCATGCTTGAACTCTGCCACTGCCACCCCGACTATTGCCATCCCATGCTCGGAC
Source organism: Prevotellaceae bacterium (assembly GCA_022508635.1). Lineage (GTDB taxonomy): Bacteria > Bacteroidota > Bacteroidia > Bacteroidales > Bacteroidaceae > Physcousia. The sequence continues at coordinate 3,758 of JAFLUV010000039.1, read as the reverse complement.
TACATCCCACCGACGTAAAACCTGACACTTATCTTCAGGAACTTTCTGACATGGAGGATCTACTAACAGTTCCCAACCACCCATACATTGCCATCGGTGAGGTAGGACTTGACTATTATTGGGACAAGAGTAATGCAAAAGAGCAGGAAGCAGCATTCCGCATGCAAATAGAATGGGCAGTCCGGCACCACCTTCCGCTTGTGATACATGCACGTTCGGCACATCAACAACTTGTAGCTGCCATGACGGAGTATCGTGACGAGGCACTTACCGGCATCTTTCACTGCTTTGGCGGCACAGCCGACGAAGCCCTGGAGTTGCTCCAGTTTCCAGGATTCGCCCTTGGCATCGGTGGTGTCGTAACGTACAAGAAGAGTATACTACCAGAGTCGCTGGCCATTGTCCCCTTGGAACGCATCGTGCTCGAAACTGATGCTCCCTACCTCGCTCCGGTTCCTTATCGGGGCAAGCGCAACGAAAGCGCATTTATCGTCGAAGTGCTCCGTAAAATTGCATATATATATAATGTAAGTGAGCAGGAAGTTGAAAGCATTACAAACGACAATGCAAGACGCATATTTCCGCGTATAAACATGCTGCAAGGCATTGTACACAGCAAAAAATACACATAAAACAAAACTTTTTGCTTAAAAACTATGGCAGTCTAAGAAAAAAAGGATATTTTTGTAGTCGCAAAGTCTTATATAAGACATAACGGCTCGGCTATATGCCCTGCAAGGAGAGATGCTCGAGTGGCTGAAGAGGCACGCCTGGAAAGCGTGTGACCGGCAAAACCGGTTCGCGAGTTCGAATCTCGCTCTCTCCGCAATATAATAATTATAAAACTAAACTACAAACATCTAAACAAACTACACAATGAAAAAGTTATTTGCAATTATTGCAATGGTTGCTGCCTGCTCTTTCGGAGCAACATCATCTATTATGGCTCAAGAGGACGACGCTGATGCTACCGAAATGGTAGACAATGCTGCCGCTGACACCGCTGCTGTAGACACGGCCGCTGCCGAAGAAGTTGTTGAAGCTGTTGCTACCATTGTAGAAGAAGAGAACGAAGGTATATTCAAGACCCTCAAGACAAAGTATATTGAAGGCGGCGCAGGCTTCATGTCACTCGTAGCCATCGCCCTTGTATTGGGTCTTGCATTCTGTATCGAACGTGTTGTTTACCTGACTCTCGCTCAGATCAACACCCGTCAATTTACAAAGAAGCTTGCTGATCTCGTAGCTGCTGGCAAGATTGCAGACGCTATTGAGTTGTGTAAGGGCACACGCGGTCCCGTAGCTCAGGTAAGTCGAAAGGCTATGGAATGCCTCGACAGTACTGACCGCAACGACATTGCTACCATCGAGCGTACCATCAATATGGAAGCAGAAGTACAAGGCTCCTACCTTGAGGAGAATTGCTCTTGGGTTACTCTCTTCATCGCCATGGCTCCCTCTCTCGGTTTCCTTGGAACTGTGATTGGTATGGTGCAGGCGTTCGATGACATCCAGCGTGCCGGCGACATCAGCCCGACAGTCGTTGCAGGCGGTATGAAGGTCGCCCTGATTACCACCATCTTCGGTATCATCGTTGCCTTGGTTCTGCAGATTTTCTACAACTACATCCTCGCAAAGATCGAGTCTCTGACCGGTAACATGGAAGAAACTGCTCAGGAGCTGCTCGTAATGTGCGTAAAGAGCGACAAGTGCAAGAAATAATTGAGGGATTAAGATTCTATTAGGAACAGAACTATCATCCTTCTTAACTCTTAATTCTTGACTTATAATTAAGATAGGACTATGAAAATTGAAAAAATATCAAGTCGTGTGCTGATGGCTTGCATCGCACTGATTGTTATATGCTTTGGCTCATTCCTGACCATCGGCTATGACAACCAGATAGGTGATAACAACGAGCCTATGCTCACAGACGTCATCATGTGGCTCATGTACCTGCTCACCATAACAACAGCCCTGCTTGTTGTGTGGTCATTAATTCGCAGCGCACAGAGCAACAAGGGCAACGACCCCGCTGCCACCACAGGTGTTCCTGGAGGAAAAATTGTCATGTGCACCGCTATCCTGACTATCGCATCATTCGTTATCGGATGGGTGTGCGGACTCGGCGAGACAGACTTCACTGCTACCGACGGTACCGTCACCACAGCAAGTTGGGTGACCGTAGTTGATGCTTTCTGCGTCAGCATGGGCATTTTGTTCTTGGCAGCTGCTATTGCCGTGACCATTAGCATGACAGGCATTCTGACCAAGAGCGCCAGTAAGTAAACAGACTTAAAAAGAAAAAGATATGGCAAAGAAGAAAAAGAAGATGCCGGGCTTGAACACCAGTTCAACAGCCGATATCTCCTTCATGTTGCTCATCTTCTTCCTGATTACCACATCTATGGATACCGACATGGGTCTGGCTCGACGCCTGCCCCAGCCGCCAGATCCGGATCAGGAAGATGCCACCATGGACATCAAGAGCCGTAACATTCTCTATGTCCGCATCAACGCTTCAGGCCAGCTGTGGATTCAGGACGAGATAACTCGCGGCGAAAGTGATATTCGTGAACTGCGTACCCGCGTCAAGGAGTTTGTAAAAAACGAACAAAACCTGAGTAAGTGGCCGGAAAAACATGTCAAGAACATCGAACTGCTTGGTCAATGTTTCGTGACAGACAAGCATGTAGTCAGCGTACAGACCGACCGCGGTACGCCTTACAACGCTTATTTCCAAGTGCAGAATGAGTTGGTGGCAGCTTACAACGAGCTGAGAAACGAGCTTGCAAAGCAGAAGTTTGGACGTGAATACCAATATCTGACGAAGGAAGAGCAGGCAGCAATAAGACAATACTACCCTCAGAACATCTCTGAGGCCGAACCTAAAAAGTATGGAGGAGACCAATAATGGCAGGATTTAAGAAAAAAGCAAGTCGTGAAATGCCAGAGATGAACACCTCATCTCTGCCCGACCTTATCTTCACCATCCTATTCTTCTTCATGATGGTAACCACAATGCGTGAGGTGACCCTGAAGGTCAAGTTTGTCATCCCCGCTGGTACAGAGCTTGAGAAGTTGGAAAAGAAATCGGTAGTATCATTTATCTATGTTGGTCCTCCCACTGATAATCTGCGTGCTCAGATGGGTAACAGTACCCGCATTCAGCTCAACGACCGTTATGCCGAGCCCCGTGAAGTCATGGACTTTGTGGCAGCAGAGCGTAAGGGCATGACGAATCAGGCAGAGCAGATTATCAGCATCAAGGCCGACCAGCACACGCAAATGGGTTACATCACCGACATCAAGGAAGTGCTACGTAAATCATGGGCGTTGCGTATCAGCTACTCAGCTTCCCGCAGAAACTAACACATTAAGCCTTTCGTTTGGTTTTACACAACATAAAACCTACGCAAGGATATTGTACAATGAATTAAGAAGCGGTTCTCTGGATGAGAACCGCTTCTTATTTCATAAGGTCTAATTTACGACAATAATGGCAGGCTGGACAAAAAGACGTATATATATCCAGATCTCACGTGAACCAGCATCTCAAAATACAGTCTTTGTAGCAGACTGGTAATCCTGGTAAAGTTCTCCCTGTTTTTATGCTGTCTGTATAGCTTACTTGAGTGATGCGAAAAGTTGAGTTAACTCAGGAAGCGATTTGAGTTAACTTATTCTAACTTAACGTGAGTTTGATGAATTCACGTCAAGCCTCTTACTTGCAAGTTTCGATTGGCGGCCGCCAATCG
>JAFLUV010000038.1 GCA_022508635.1 Prevotellaceae bacterium | reverse complement strand
CGCCTCACGAACCTATGTTTCCTTATGTAACACGAATTCGTCGAACTCACGTTAATATACCAACTTTATTGTCGTGTTTTGGGCTTTATGTTCAAACGGTAAATTATATGAAACATTACGTAACGAGGAGTTACATCACGAAAAGTTTCAAAGCGTCCCTGTGAGTTTACCGTTTGTGTTAAATTCGAGATTTGCCCAAATAAATCAAAAGCGTCCACCGAGAACGTAAGCCCTCCTTTCAATATACGTTTTGACAAACGGGCATTCCATACCACATCATCCGTATTTGCTGCTGGGTCGTCGTATCCGCGACGACTATAAAGCGTCAGGTCACTTACCACTTGCATGTTCCAAGGCAGTTCTATTTGAACGGTGGGGCCATAGTTAAAATCCCAGACTGTAAAGGGAACAAAATCTTCACGCTTGCTCACGGCACGGTTCCATGAGCAATAGGCTTTCGCACCAAGCGTAACCTTGCCTAAACGATAATCCAGTTTTATCGTCTCCGTACCCCAATAAGTGTCCACCGAAGAACGCGAGGGTACGACATCTACGTCTGTAGAAATAAGGTCCACACCATGGTATAGTTGCGCAAATGTATAAGTGTTGAATGTCAATCGCTTTTTTGCATCAAGCGGCATAGAATAGTTCACACCACCATAAACATAGTAGTTGCCATTCACATTCTCTGGTTTATAATTACGGACACCTGTGGAACGATCATATACATATCCCATTGCTTTGGCGTTTTGGGTGATATTGTAGGCAGCGTAAGCTCCAAAAGTGCGTTGTTTCCGCGGGCTGTTGTTTCTGTGGTCAAAGTGAAAAGTGTGCACGGTTGTATTCTTAAGCTCGGAATTTCCATGGTATATGTTGAGGGGATCCTCATTGTTTTTGACGTCCAACAAGTCAAGCATATCGGGGGTAGATTGCCGCATACTATAATTAAATGAGATACTACGCTTGGAGTTATGCCATTTATATTCCAATTTTGCCGATGGCTGGAAGAGAACTGTATTACGTGTGGTTACTTTATCATAGTCGGCTTGCATATAGTCGAAGCGATTGTGCATCATAGTCAATGGCAACCTTACATCGAAATGAAAGTAGTTTCCTGTTCCTTTTGCCCAATGGTCATCCTTGATGTAAATACCAATCTCATGCCATGTCTCAGTTTCTCGGCGTTCATAACTATTCTGGCCGTCGATGGCTGAAACCAGTTGTTCTTGTTCGGAGGGAAGCATGCCGAGCGGATAATCCGTACCGTATCCCCACCCGGCCAAGCGTTCTAAGCGATAAATGGTGTTGTCCTTATGGGTTAAACTCTGTCCGAAAGCATAACCGGGCTGTATCAACCACTGGCCACTGGGCCAGTAATTATAGACGGCGCGCGCACTATAATTCAACGAACGGTCTGGCCTCCCCTTCGCCCATCGATTGCGAAAATCCTGAGGGAGAGACGAATTGGAGGGATAATCCAATAAATAATGGTCGAACATGTTACGGTGATTGTCAAAGCCACTTACAGTTCCTCTTATTTCCAGCATATCCACTCCTAACTTTATTGCATTGGAGACAGACAGACCGCCTTGATATCGTCGGCTGTTATTTAGGCTTTCCGTAAGTGTACGGTTCACGGCAAGACGACGCAACAAATCCCCAGCTTGTGGATTGCGTATGCTGTCAATAAGGGTAGCAGTAGTATAATCACCGGGATTTTCCATAAATGTTGCACCAGCATAATAACTATTGCTTTCCCTACGGCTATAATTAAAATTAGGAGAAATCACGAGTTGATATTCATCGCGAGGGGTAAACTTGAATTTATGATTCGTGCTAATTTTCACATTGTGGCTCTTCGTTAGATTCTCACTACGCTCGAACGTATTTCCTGCGGGCAGGAAAGTCTCGCCGGCAGTGCGTGTCAAATTACTGGCATCGGAGTGATTCACATCAGCACTTCCAGAAAGTTCATAGTGACGATATTTGTCTTTAACCAAATAGTCGGCAGCCATCATTCGTGTGGTAAGTGTACCGCTCGGCATACTATTAGGAGTCCATTCGCTATTCTGCCCTGGCTTTCGGGTATCATTCACATTATTAATGTTTCCCACAAGGGTTACACGCGACTGAGGGGTAAAGCGTAGGGCAAAGAGTTGCCCCAAGTAATGATTCTCAGTACTATATCCTCCCTCTGCATTGGCAATCCAACCAATGCTGTACTGCTTTTTCAACTTTATATCCATCACATATTGCTCGTCACCCACTTTTTTCCCCATCATTTTACTGATGTCGCCTTGTTTTTCATACACCTGCACGTTATTAACCATGTAGGAAGGGAGATTGTCAAGCATAATACGGTTATTTCCCTTGAAGAAATCCTCACCGTTGAGCAACAGGCTTTCCACTTGCCGTCCGTTTACCAAGATACGTCCGTCATCTTTTAATTCTGCTCCTGGGAGCTGCCTTATCAGTGCGTCGAGCATAGAACCTTCAGCCAATTGGAAAGCATCGGCATTGAATACGAGTGTGTCTTTCCTCATATAAAACTTCACTTTCGTAGCGGCCACAGTGACCTCTTTTAGTTCACGATCCATCATCTGGGAGCGCGGTATTCGGCGCGCATAGGCATCGAAGCGCTTCATGTCATTGCGTCCTTTGAAAGCATGGGCTGGTATATCTATGTAACATGTTTCGTAACCGTTATACTCAAACTTAACGATACTTTTTTCCATTTTGAAGGGGACTTCAAAGTACCATGCCCCCCAAATATTGTTAACGCAACTACTCTTATTCGTTATTATAGAGTCTACAGCTACACTGTCTGTCGTGAGAAGCGTAACTTTTGCACCAATTAGTGATTCACGGGTAAAGTTATCAATAAGTTCTCCCCAAATCATAGCTTTTTTTGTATTTTGAGCATGGAGTGGTAAACATGCTAAAGACAAAAAAATACATACAATTATAAACTTATTCATGTTTTGATTTAAAATGTTCATATAATTTCTTCGAACCTGACACGTTTCATCTCAATGACCTGTGAACAATAAGCGATAACGGCAGGGCGATGAGTAACACATATAACGGTTTGGTTGCTACTGCGGCGACTAAGATTCTGCAGAAGTTGTTTTTCCGTTTGCATATCCAAGGCGCTGGTTGCCTCATCCAAAAGCAGTACAGAGCCTTTTCGTAACAAAGCGCGAGCGATAGCAATACGCTGAGCCTGTCCCTCACTGAGACCTACACCGAGCTCGCCACAGAGAGCATCAAGTCCACCAGGACACTCCATTACAAAACTGGCACAAGCCGTCTCTAGTGCTTCGCGCATATCTTCTTCTGTAGCACTTGGATTACCGAGCAAGAGATTGTCGCGTATGGTTCCGCTGAAAAGCGTGTTTCCCTGGGGAACATAGACAAGATTGACACGTGTCCGAGGCGAAACTTTTACACATAAATCTTTGTCGTACATCTCCACCTTACCCTCAATGGGGCGAAATAAAGCGAGAATAAGGCGAATGAGCGTCGTCTTTCCGGCACCCGTTTCACCAAGCACAGCTGTAACAGAACCCTTGTGAAAGTCGCACGAGAAATGTGAAAGAATAGGGCGATCTCCTGCTTTGTAACTAAAGCAGACATCAGTGACGCGGATACCAGCTCCCGCAGGGAAGAGAATGGGATCAGACACCTCCTCAAGAGTAGACTCTTCTAATTCCATCAGACGCTCTCCGGCAGTAAGGCAGCCAATGAGTAGCGGTACAAAACGCGTCATGTCGCGAAATGGCCCCTGTATCTGCCCTACAAGCTGGATGAAGGATATCATCATACCATACGTTATGATACCTGCTTGCAAACTATTTACTCCCCAAAGAAACGTGACCAAATAACCAGTGCTAAACCCGACAGAAAGTATGGTGGCAGAGGTGCTACTGAAAATTGCACGATGGCGGACATGCCTTCGCAACTGCCTTTGTGTCTCTTTTAGCCTTTTTATCATCGTATCCGTACGCTCCAGAGTTTTGAGAATGGCATGATGCTGAATACTCTCCTGCAAAATACTCTGCACACAGCTCTCGGTAGAACGAATATCACGCGTAATGCCTCTCATTTTGCGTACATAAACCTTACTCAGGACAAAGAAGCACGGCACTATGCAAATAAGCAAGCAAGCCAGACGAGCATCCATACTGAAAAGGTAGATAAAGGCACCCACAAGACGAAATAACGCTTCAAGAAAAGAAGGTAATATTTCTGTGATGCAAGTTGTTATGTCGCGAACATCACGCTCTAAACGATTAAGTGTGTCGCCACTATGACGATACTCCTGACCACCCCATTCACTATGCAGCAAATGCGTGAACAATCGCTGCTGTAAGATATTCTGCGAACGCACACCAAGTAGAGCACTCACCCACTTATTGGCAAAAGAGAGTAGTATTTTGCTTGCCATGACAGCAATCAGGGCATAGGTTGCCGTTTGCAAATTGCCCTCCATACGACCTGTGGCAATGTCTATTGTCCACTTTGTGACATAAATAAAGACGAAGTCGAGAAATACGGATAAAATACCGATAAAAGCATTGAGTACAGCCTGAAGCCGAAGTCCTCGGGAGGAACGCCATAGCCAGAAAGAAAAGTCACAAATAGACGTCGTCATAAATGTTGTTTCGTCTTCAGTGTTCTACCACCCTGGCATCGCTTCCCCAAAACAATTTGCTACGCAAGGTATGCAGGAATGAGGCATCTGGATGTTTCAGCACATGCACTTGATAGGGAGCCTTACGTATGGTCAGGCGGGTAGTATCCTGACACGCTACACTACGTCCGTCAATCGCTACCAGGAAATTGTGATTACGGCTTTTTACGGTAAGTGAAATCTCGAGGTTGTCAGGCAATGTCAACGGGCGAACAGTGAGTCCATGCGGTGCGACAGCCACTAAACCGACATTCTGACTACCTGGAAGCATAACGGGACCACCTACGCTGAGTGCATAGCCAGTACTACCAGTAGGCGTGTTGACAATGAGACCATCAGCCTGATAAGTCGTAAGAAACTCTCCATCGATGTCCACACGGATGCTTATCATGCTACTGTCGTCACGTTTTAGCACAGCCACCTCATTCAGTGCAAAAGGATAGCCCGGCAACTCTCCGTCAGAGTATTCTACTTGGAGCACGCTGCATGCTTCGCAGCACAAAAGACCAGTAAAGTAGCTGTCAAGGGTCTGTACAATGTCCTCCAACGAGAAGCCTGCCAGAAAACCCAGACGACCAGTGTTAATACCAAGGATGGGGATCTGCTTCTCGCCTACCCTCATAGCGGTTGTCAGAAACGTACCATCTCCTCCCATACTAATAGCAACGTCAGCCTGGAATGCATCATCAGTTATCAGTTCACATTCGGGGAGAGATATATGCATCTCACTGCTCAGAAAGTCGAAGAAAGGATGATCCACAAGTGGAATAGCGTCATGACGCACCAATGTGTCAAAGAGTTTTAACACCGCAGTACTATTCTTCGGTTGATAAGTATTCCCAAAGATGGCACATCTTTTAGCTTTTTCCATAAATTATTTCCCTTTATGAAGGCAAAGTTACAGTTTTTTTCCTAACTTTGCAAAGCATAAACAGTAATTTTGTCATACTTGACTCTAAACTCAAACCCTTATATAACCTTAATATAGTAATATAATTATGATTTATGTCTTTTTAGCCACAGGATTCGAGGACATCGAGGCTATAGCACCTGTTGATATCATGCGCCGTGCCTCAATAGAAGTGCGAACAGTATCCATTACTGGCGAACACACAGTAATGAGCGCTCATGGTGTCAGTATCGTAGCCGACATGTTGCTCTGCGACGTTGATTTCCAACAGGCACAGATGCTCGTACTGCCCGGCGGTCTGCCCGGCGCAACTAATCTGGATGCCTGCCAACCTCTGACAGAGGCCATCGTACGCCACCACGAGGCAGGCGGTGCCATAGCTGCCATCTGTGCTGCTCCGTTGGTATTCGGTCATTTAGGACTACTTAAGGGTCATCGCGCCACATGCTATCCTGGTGTGGAACCCGAACTGAAGGATGCCATTTGCACCAGTGCTATCGTGGAGCGCGACGGTAACATCATCACTGGCAAAGGACCTGCAGCAGCCTTCGAATTTGGCTATACTATCGTTGACTATCTTCTTGGAGAGGGAACATCCTTGTCTCTGCGTAAAGGAATGATATACGAGGAACTGACAAAGTAAAGTCCCTGAAAATGGTCAAATATAAGGCTTACGCTATTATTGTCGCAGGTGGTAAAGGACTTCGCATGGGTGGAGACATTCCTAAGCAATTTTTACCTATTGACGGGAAACCCGTACTTATGCACACTATCGAGGCTTTCCGCAAGGCTCTTGAAGGTGTGCAGATTGTGCTTGTGCTTCCTGCAGACCAGCATGGCTATTGGAAGGAACTTTGCAAGAAATATGGATTTCGCTCTCCTGAACTGATAGCGAGTGGCGGTGAGATGCGCTTTCACAGCGTCAGGAACGGATTGGATCTTCTGCCAGAAGATGGCAATGCAGTGGTTGGCGTTCACGATGGCGTTCGTCCTTTCGTCTCTACTGATACGATACAGCGTTGTTATACTGCGGCAGCAGAGGGGAAGGCAGTCGTGCCGGTCGTGCCGGTCGTTGAGACGATTCGCCAGATACTTCCTGACGGAAGCAGTGTTACCCAACCTCGCGATGAGTACCGTCTGGTTCAGACACCACAGACATTCCCGCTCGCTCTGCTGAAGGAAGCCTATCGGCAGCCCTTCTCGGAGACTTTCACCGACGATGCATCTGTCGTGGAAGCCATGGGCAGGACAATTATGATGATAGAAGGCAACAGGGAGAACATCAAGCTGACAACTCCTGCAGACCTTTGTCGTTATTCCCATTATGCTTCATGAATTAGACACCCCCATCACTTATCTGCCAGGCATAGGGCCGAAAAGGGCAAAGCTTTTAGAAGCAGAGCTGGGCATCAAGACTTGGTACGATTTGCTGTATACGTTTCCCTATAAGCACATCGACCGCAGTCGCCTCTACAAAATTCGCGAGTTGACCACAGAGATGCCCTTTGTACAAGTAATGGGGCAGTTTCTTAGCTTTGAGGAAACGGGCGAAGGACGGAGACACCGGCTGACGGGTCACTTCTGGGATGGCGAAATGTTCTTGGATGTCACTTGGTTCCATGGCATTCGCTATATCAAGCAAAACATAAAAATACGTAAGGATTACATCCTTTTCGGGCGGCCGGGTGTTTATGGTGGCAGGCTGAGCGTTATCCATCCTGATCTTGACAGTCCTGAGTCCACGACGCTCAGCGCGATGAAGATGCAGCCATACTACTCTACGACAGAGCGCATGAAGAAAGCAGGCATGACGTCACGCTCAATAGAATGCTTCACAAGCTCACTCTTCAGCAAGCTCACTGCGATTCCCGAGACATTGCCCGGCTATATCATCGAACGGCTACACCTTATGCCCCTTGATAAGGCTTTGCACGCTGCACACTACCCTACCACTGCAGACGAACTCTCTGCTGCCAACATGCGACTGAAGTTCGAGGAACTCTTCTTTATTCAGCTTGTCATTATGGGCTATGCCCGTAAACGGCAGCAACAGCGCATAGGGCAGCAGTTCACTCGCGTAGGTACGGCTTTCAATACCTTTTTCCGCCACTATCTTCCTTTTCCCTTGACGGAGGCACAAAAGCGCGTCATACGTGAGATACATGCAGACATGAGAAGCGGGCGGCAGATGAACCGTCTTCTGCAAGGTGACGTAGGCAGCGGCAAGACACTGGTGGCTCTCATGGTGATGCTTATTGCTGTCGACAACGGATGCCAAACATGTATCATGGCTCCCACCGAGATACTGGCAGAGCAACATTTGCAGACGTTCCGCAATTTCCTGCGCGACATGCCTGTCCGCGTTGAACTGTTGACGGGAAGTATCAAGGGGAAAAGCCGCAAGGCCATTGAGGAAGGGCTTTCCGAGGGGAAAGTCAACATCCTAATCGGCACGCATGCCGTCATTGAGGACAACGTGCAGTTCCAGAACCTTGGGCTTGTCATTATTGACGAGCAACATCGCTTCGGCGTGGCACAGCGCGCGAAGCTTTGGAACAAAGGACATATCTTCCCCCATGTCCTTGTCATGACGGCAACACCCATTCCACGCACATTGGCAATGACACTCTACGGCGACCTGGACGTTTCCATCATCGACGAATTGCCACCCGGACGCAAGCCAATCCGTACTATACACATCTATGAAAACCAGCCAGAACAGCTCTATCGTGGCGTCGTCCGCGAGATAGAGGCAGGGCATCAGGCCTATTTCGTCTTCCCGTTAGTGAAGGAGAGCGAGAAACTCGACCTGAAGAACGTGCAAGATGAGTATGTCCACCTTCAGGAAATCTTTCCGCAGTATCGCCTTAGCATGGTGCACGGCAAGATGAAGCCTGCAGAGAAGGATGCAGAGATGCAGAAATTCGTCACGGGCGAGACGCAGATTCTGGTCGCAACGACGGTCATCGAGGTCGGTGTGAACGTTCCGAATGCGTCAGTAATGATTATCCAGAATGCCGAGCGCTTCGGTTTAGCGCAGTTGCATCAGCTGCGTGGCAGGGTGGGACGCGGTGCAGAGCAGTCCTACTGCATATTGGTCTCAAACTTCAAACTTTCGGCGGAAACGCGCAAGCGCCTGCAAATAATGACTGAAACGAACGACGGCTTTGAGATAGCAGAGGCCGATTTGAAGTTGCGCGGTCCGGGAGACCTGGAGGGAACGCAGCAGAGCGGCATTGCTTTCAATCTCCGGCTTGCCAATCTGGGGCGCGACGGACAGCTCGTACAACTGGCTCGTGACACAGCTGCTTTTGTCCTTGATGCAGACCCCGACCTGCAAGCTACAGAGAATACCCTACTCCACCGACACCTGCAGGAACTGCGGAAAGAGCATCAAGACTGGAGCCAGATATCGTAATCCATCACATTCAGGCAATAGCAAAGTAGCCGATACGTGAACCTGAAATAGTGCAATAGCATTCATTGTCTCTAATAGTGCAGTAGCATTCATTATTGGCCTCGCGATGTGTTTCGGCATGCTTTTGCGAGTATCGGGCAGTTATTTCGAGCAATCGGGGCAGGTTCCCTTTATCATGTAGTTGATGGAATGGGGGTCAAAGCCCTCAGGAATGTCTATCAAGGGTACGCTTATCGTCTTGAAACAAGATGTTTTCTTGCATTGTTCGCAATAGAAGTGAACGTGCTGGTCGAAAATGGTGTGGCATTCGTTGCCGTGACGCAGTTCGTATTTGAGGGAACGGCTGCCATCCTCTATTACATGGACGATGTCCTTCTCTGCAAAAAGCTCAAGGGTTCTGAAGATGCTTGCCTTGTCTACCGAGAATCCTAACAGCTGTTCCAAGTCTGCAAGGCTGACCGGATGCGAGACCTTTGCCAGCGCTTTAAGTACAAGGATACGATTGGCTGTGTGCTTGATTCCCTTGTCGTTCAGGATGCTTTCAATGTCGGTGTTACTCATGGATTCCTATTGTTGTGCCAGTCTCCTGGCCCGTGTCCTGGAAAATGCCTGCCTCGCGTTCCAAGGCTTCGAGCACCTGCATGTCCGCCGGCAGCCACCTTACGCTGTCCAGCTCTCCCTTTCGCAGCCATCGTGCTGCTTCATGCTCGTTAAGGTGCATCGCGCCGGAGGGCAGCGAGCAGAGGAAACAGTGCATCGTCAGGTGAAAGGAAGGCGAGGATTGTGATGCCTGCTCTCTCGCGGAGGCTGTCTTGCCAGAAGTCTGCCCGGGATAGTCATGTTCTACGGTGCAGAGAAACCTGTCTATGCAGATTTCCGCGGACAGCTCTTCGCGGATTTCCCGCCTCAGCGCCTCTTCCCGAGTCTCTCCCGGCTCTGTCTTTCCGCCGGGGAACTCCCACCAGCCCTTCCAGTCGCCATATCCGCGCTGCGTGGCGAGCACGCGTCCTTCACCATCGCGTATGACTGCTGCAACGACTTCTGTCTTTCTCATAGATTACGTTTCCCCGTTATGTAGCATTGTGGTTGCAAAGGTACGCAATTTTATCCAATGTTCAAAGCATGACGACGATAAAGCGGTTCTGCAGCATCGTCAGGTACCCTGAATCCGGCAGACTTTACGGAGATTGTTGCAGGCCGCTAATAATTTCTTCGCGAACAATCCAAAATTTCTTCGCGAACAATTTTAATTTCTTCGCGAAGATTTTAAATTTCTTCGCGAAGAAATTTTAATCGGCGCTATTGACCTGAGAAGACGACCGCCGCAAAATGCAGAAATGATTCCGCCCGCACTCACGGACGACGGCAGGAAACATGCAAATCCGCGACACCCGGTTGCCCCGGTTTCCTTTTTCTCCTCGCTTTTGAGCTTTTCTGATTTTATTTTCGTAACTTTGTCAGCCGTAAAACAACCTTCACAGATGGAAGAGACGAAACGAATCATGCAGCTCCGCGAAGAACTGCACCAGCATAACCATCATTACTACGTAGAAAACGCCCCCGTCATCTCCGACCAGGAGTTTGACTTCCTGATGCACGAGCTGCAGGACCTCGAAGCCCGCCATCCGGAACTCGCCGACCCGAACAGCCCGACGCAGCGCGTGGGCAGCGACCTGAACAACGAGTTCGAGACGGTGGCACACTTGCGGCCGATGCTCAGCCTGGGCAACACCTACAACCGTCAGGAAGTGGCAGACTTCTGGCAGAGAGTAAGCGACGGACTGATGGGAGCGCCCTTCCAGATATGCTGCGAACTGAAGTTCGACGGTCTCAGCATCAGTCTCCACTACGAAGACGGCATGCTCGTCCGGGCAGTGACAAGGGGCGATGGCATACAGGGCGACGACGTGACTGCCAACGTGCGTACTATCCGCACCATCCCCTTGCAGCTACCCGCCGGAGGCGACTATCCCCGCGACTTTGAGATTCGCGGAGAGATACTGATGCCTTGGAGCTCCTTCGAGCGCCTCAATGCCGAGCGTGAGAATAGCGGCGAGCCGCCCTTTGCCAATCCGCGCAATGCGGCAAGCGGTACGCTCAAGAGCAAGAACAGCAGCACCGTAGCCCGGCGTGGCCTGGACGCCTACCTCTACTATCTCCTGGGCGAGGGAATTCCCGGCGACGGCCACTACCAGAACCTTGAGGCGGCAGCACGATGGGGCTTCCGGGTCAGCAAGGACATGCGCCTGGCAAACACGCTGGAGGAAGTCTTCGACTTTATTGACTACTGGGACAAAGAGCGTCGCAACCTTCCCGTCGCAACCGATGGCGTCGTGCTGAAGGTTAATTCGCTGGCACAACAGAAGAGCCTCGGGCTGACGGCAAAGAGCCCTCGTTGGGCAATTGCCTACAAGTTTCAGGCAGAACAGACGGAAACGACACTCCGGCAGGTAGTCTTTCAAGTCGGCCGGACAGGAACCGTGACACCAGTGGCAAACATGGAGCCAGTACAGCTGGCAGGAACGCAAGTGCGGCGGGCAACGCTTCACAACGCAGACGTGATGGCAGCCCTCGACCTTCATGTTGGCGATCGCGTCCTTGTGGAGAAAGGCGGCGAGATAATCCCAAAGATAGTAGGAAAGGCAGAGTCCGACAACTCAGAACCAACAGCACAGAAACCAAGAATAGACTTTGTAGACCATTGCCCAGTCTGTGGCTCGAAGCTCGTCCGCTATGAAGGCGAGGCAGCACACTACTGTCCTAACGACACGGGATGTCCTCCGCTCATACTGGGCAGGATAGAGCATTTCATCAGCCGAAAGGCCATGAACATCAATTCGCTTGGGGCTGAGACGGTAGACGAATACTTCCGTCGCGGACTCATCCGCGATGCCGCCGACTTGTATGAGCTGAAAGACAAGCAACTCCCTGCCGATTCCCTCGAGGGAGAAAAGAAGGCAGTATCCCTTTGGGAAGGACAGGAGGGAGCGAAAATTCTTGCTGGCATTGAAGAGAGCAAGCAGGTTCCGTTCGAGCGCGTCCTATATGCTATCGGCATACGTTTCGTGGGCGAGATAGCAGCCAAGACATTGGCTCGCTATTATGGAAGTATGGACAATGTGGCAAGCGCATCGCTCGACAGCTTGTTGCAAATCAACGGCATCGGTGAAGTCATAGCCGGCAGTGTCATACAATACTTCGCCAATCCTGCGAACCAAGCCTTCGTGGAACGACTTCGTGCACACGGTTTGCAAATGGAACTTTGCGAGCAGCAGAAGCAGGCACAGTCCGATAAACTGGAAGGACAATCGATAGTCATCAGTGGCGTTTTCCAGCATCATAGCCGCGACGAGTACAAAGCTCTCATTGAACAACACGGCGGCAAAAATGTTAGCAGCATCAGTTCGAAGACAAGTTTCATCCTCGCAGGCGAGAACATGGGTTCCGCTAAATTAGAAAAAGCCAAGAAACTTGGCATCCGCATCATGAGCGAAGACGAGTTCCTTAGCTTGATTGGGGAATGAGGATTTTAGTCTAAATAAAAAGCCTTGAAAGCCTCAATGCAATAGAGGTGGTCGGCGACAGAGGCTGTTTCGCGACAACTGTGCATTGCCAGTAGCGGATTGCCCATGTCAACACCTTTGAGGGGAAGTGAAGACGCTAAGATATTACCAAGCGTGCTCCCGCCTGCCACATCACTGTGATTCACGAAACGCTGGCAAGGAACACCGGCTTTCTCACAAAGACTTGCAAAGACAGCTGCAGAAACAGCATCGCTGGCATATTTCTGTGCAGCGTTGAACTTAATGACTGGTCCGCCGCCCAGTACAGGATGGTTCGTCAGGTCGTACTTCTCACTATAGTTGGGATGCCATGCGTGTGCATTGTCTGCAGAAATCATGAAGGCATGCTCCACACTTCGATGGAAGTCCTCTGCCGTACCGCCTTGTGCCGTGACAATGCGTTCAAGCAGACTTGCCAGGAAAGGACTTCCTGCTCCCTGCTTGGTCTGGGAGCCAGTTTCTTCATTATCGAAGATGGCAAGTACTTGCGTCACTTTGGGAGTAGCTTTTCCACTTTGCAACAGAGCCTGTAATCCTGCATGTACCATGCTGAGATCATCCAGTCTGCCACTGGAGATGAATTCGTCGTGAATACCGAAAGTGCAGGCAGGTGTAGCATCAGCCAGATAGAGGTCAAAGTCAAGGATGTCCTTCCGATTGACCTTCAACTCCTCGCAAATCAAGTTGATAAGTACGTTGCCATGTTCCAGTTCATTGTTGATGATGCAGATGATGGGCAACATATCTTTCTGCTTGCTCAGTTTCACGCCATCATTTACCTGACGATTGAAGTGGATGGCAAGGTTGCTGATTTGCATGAGTCGCCGACGCACGTACAGAAATAGTGTGGTGGGATGCATGAGATCCGCTGAACGGACGATGACACGACCGGCAATGGTAAGCGGACGATCGAACCATGTACTCATGATGGGCCCGCCGTAGACTTCCGTGTTGAGGCGCACGATGCCGCCTTCACCTGTCAACTCTGCATTGGGCTTGATACGGAAAGTCGGCGAGTCGCAGTGTGCACAAATAACATGGAACCCGCTTTCGCCCAAAGGTTCATTGCCAATGCGGAAAGCATAGACGGAGGAATCGTTCTTTGTCAAGAAAAACTGCTTTCCGGGTACTATTTCGCCGAACCTGTCGGCTGCATCCCATCGCTCGAAGCCCGCATCACTGAGTCGCTGGCAGATAGTTTTGACAGCAAGGAAGTTTACGGGAGAACTATCAAGGAACTGTAAGAGATCTTTTATCATGGTATTTATGCCCTAATTCTTAATATCTTATCTTGACGTTCATTTTCTTAAATGCTGAGTACGGCAAGGACATCAATGAGTTCCCTCTTGACGGGCTTGTCGCTCTTGATGGCATTGGAGAAGGGGACATAGACCACCTCGTCATTCTTGATACCAATCATGACGTTACGCTGCCCTTCGAGTATTGCTTGTATGGCACCCACGCCGAGTCGGCTGGCGAGTACACGGTCACCTGCACTTGGGCTTCCTCCGCGTTGCAAATGTCCCAAGATGGAAACACGCACGTCGTATTCCGGATATTCTTTCTTGACGCGGTCGGCATAGTACATTGCACCGCATTTGGGACTCTCGCTTACCAGCACGATACTCGACGATTTGCTCTTGCGTATGCCTCGGCCTATGAAGTGCTCCAGCTGGTCAGCACCTGTGCTGTCCTCTGGGATAATGGCTGCTTCAGCTCCGGCTGCAATAGCACTATTCTGGGCAAGGAAGCCCGCATCGCGCCCCATTACCTCAACAAAGAAGATGCGTTCGTGTGAAGTGGCAGTGTCGCGAATTTTGTCTACGCATTCCATAATGGTATTCAGCGTCGTGTCATATCCGATAGTGCTGTCCGTGCCGTTTAAGTCGTTGTCAATGGTGCCAGGTAGGCCGATGCAGGGTACATCAAATTCTTGGGCGAAAATACGGGCACCTGTCAGCGAGCCATTTCCGCCGATGACAACCAAGGCATCAATGCCGCACTTTTGCATGTTATCAAAAGCCTTCTGGCGCCCCTCTGGCGTTTCAAATTCACGGCTACGAGCTGTCTTCAATATGGTACCGCCCCGCTGAATGATGTTGCTGACGTTCTCTGTCGTAAATTCCTGAATCTCATTATTGATGAGTCCTTCATAGCCACGAAATATTGCCATGATACGAAAACCATTAGCAATGCCTGCACGGGTTACGGCACGAATGGCAGCATTCATTCCAGGTGCATCGCCACCACTGGTGAGGATGCCTATACAATTTATCTTTCTCATGGTGTTTTTTCTTTATCCTGCTTGTTTGTCTGTCTTTCTCTGGTGCAAAGATACAAAGAAACGACCGATATACCAAATTTCGTAGTGTATAATAATGTTAGTGCTTATTATATACATAGAAACATCACGTGTATAGTATATAATATTATTATGTGTAACATGCCGAAATCTTTTTTTTTATAAAAAAGGTGTGAATTTATTTTGTCAGTTTTGGGAAATGATGTAACTTTGCAGCGCAATTCAAGAGAGAGAGGTCAGGTTTGACTTTTGAAAGTATTGAATTGGGCGCTTAGCTCAGCTGGTTCAGAGCGTCTGCCTTACAAGCAGAGGGTCGGGGG
>JAFLUV010000037.1:14145-15295 GCA_022508635.1 Prevotellaceae bacterium | reverse complement strand
GCGAGGAGGTGACGCTGCACGTCGGGGCTGGTACGTTCCGTCCCGTCAAGAGCGAGGACATCGGCGGGCACGACATGCACACCGAGCACATTGCCGTCCGCCGCCATACCATTGAGCGCCTGCTTGCCCACGGCGGCGAGGCTGTTGCCGTCGGTACGACCAGCGTCCGCACGCTCGAGAGCCTTTACTATATGGGGGTGCTGGCGAGCCGGGAGTCCTTGCCGGGGTCTTCCTTGAAGGGCGGGACGGGGCTTCATGTCCCGCAGTGGATGCCTTACGAGTATGACAACCGGCTCTCTACGACGGAGGCGCTCGAGGCGCTGCTGCGCTACATGGACGCGCGCGGCGAGGATGTGCTGCACTCCAGTACGCAGATCATCATTGCTCCGGGCTACGAGTACCATGTCGTCCGCCGCATGATAACGAATTTCCATCAGCCGCAGAGCACGCTGCTCCTGCTGGTCAGTGCCTTTATCGGCGATGCCTGGCGCGAGGTCTACGACTATGCCTTGGGCAACGGCTTCCGCTTCCTCAGCTACGGGGACAGTTCGCTGCTCATACCCTGACAGACAAAACTTCACAGATATGGACAAGGATTTCAGTTTCAGCCTGGTGCCCGACGGGTGGGCGCTGTGCTATCTTAGTGAGTGCGGGCGCAAGGAGGAGTGCCTGCGCTATCAGGCTTGCCTGCTGTCGCCGAAGGGAAAGACGCAGGCGGCTTGCGTGCTGCCCGCGGCACTGCGGCAGGGCGCGTGTCCGCACTTCCATCCGATAGAGAAGATGCGGATGGCTGCCGGCTTCCAGAGGATATTCGACGAGCTCAAGGCAAAGCATGTGGCACCCATCACGTCGAAGTTGATACGCTATCTGGGCCCGAAGACTACCTACTATCGGTATCGGTGCGGCGAGCGGTCGCTGACTCCGAAGCAGCAGGAGTGGATTCTTGCCCTGCTGCGCAGCTATGGCTACACGGAGGGCGTGGCGTTCGACAGCTACAGCGAGGGATACCGATTCAGCTTCTAAACTCCGCCTTACTTAATAAGTCTCAGAAAACCAATTCATTGCAATGGGACGAGAATCTCATTGCGGTGAGTTGAAATTCCCATTACGGTGGGACAAAATTCCCTTGCGCGTGGGTCTGTAATCCCTT
>JAFLUV010000037.1:0-14045 GCA_022508635.1 Prevotellaceae bacterium | reverse complement strand
ATATAATCATATACATATTTATATAACTATGAACGCAAGACGCTTATCCCTGACAGTATTCATTCTGTTCCTCTCACTGCTGACGACGAAGGCCGAGGTGCTGAGGATGGTGACGTCGCCTGTCGACGGATGCTTTGCCGTCTCGGGCGCGACGGTGTCGGACAAGGCTGTCTTCCTCTATGACGAGCAGGACGGCGAGGTGGTGCTGACGGCTCTGGACTGCGTGATGGCTGACCTGAAGGCCGTGACGAAGAAGACTTTCGCCAAGTATAGGACGGAGCCGTCGTCGCTGAAGAATCCGGTCATCGTGGGCACGATAGGGCAGTCGAGACATGTGGATCGGCTCGTAGGCGAGGGCAAGCTGGACGTGAGCGACGTAGAGGGCAGGTGGGAGGCTTTCGGCCTGCAGGTGGTGGACGACCCGATGGAGGGCGTGGAGCGTGCCTTGGTCGTCTTCGGCTCCCAGCCTCGCAGCACGGCCTACGGCCTGTTCATGCTGAGCCGCATGGCGGGCGTCTCGCCCTGGATATGGTGGGCGGACGTGACGCCTGCCACGAAGACGCAGCTCTACGTGACGCCCGGCAGGTATGTGTCCGGCACGCCGTCGGTGCGCTACCGTGGCATTTTCATCAACGACGAGGACTTTGGCTTGCGTCCCTGGGCTGCCAAGAAGATGGATACGGCGCTGAATAACTTCGGGCCGAAGACTTACGCGGCTGTCATGGAGTTGCTGCTTCGTCTGCGTGCCAACACGCTATGGCCGGCGATGCATGCCGGTAGTCGCGCGTTCTGGTTCGAGAAGAGCAACATCCCTCTCGTCACTAAGTATGACATCTACATGGGCTCGAGCCATTGCGAGCAGATGCTCCGGAACAATGAGTATGAATGGGGGAAGACGGGCGACAAGTACGGCGGTCACGGCGATGCGGACTGGGTGTGGCGGACGAACCAGGACATGATTAAGCGCTACTGGGCGGAGCGCGTGGGGGAGAGCCGCGGTAAGAATGCGATCTATACGCTGGGCATGCGCGGCGTGCATGACACGGGCATGAACGGCTACGGTTCTACGGCAGAGCGGGTGGCTGCGCTGACGGACATCATTGCCTATCAGCGTCAGCTGCTGGCTGACAGTATCGGCGACCCGACGACGATTCCGCAGATATTCATCCCCTACAAGGAGGTGCTGGATTGCTACAATGCAGGTCTGCGGGTGCCGGAGGACGTGACGCTGATGTGGGTAGACGACAATCACGGCTACATACGCCAGTTGCCTTCGGCGGCCGAGCAGGCGCGCTCTGGGGGCAATGCTATCTATTATCACCTCTCGTACTGGGGGAGTCCGGACTCGTATCTTTGGCTGAGTACGATTTCGCCGTCGCTCTGCTGCTACGAGCTGACCAAGGCGTATGAGCAGGGCGTCCGCGAGCAGTGGATTATCAACGTCGGGGACATCAAGCCTGCTGAAGAGGAGCTGGAGTTCTGCATGGACTTGGCCTGGGACGTGAACAGCTGGACGCCGGAGACGGCCTGGCGCTATTCCCGCGAGTGGGCGGCGCGTACGTTCGGGGAGGACTATGCTGATGAAATCGGCGAGGTGAAGGCGGCCTACTACCGTCTGGGTATCGCCTCCAAGCCCGAGCACGTGCATCTCTGCCACTTCGACCACTCTAATGCGGAGGTCGATGCGCGCATTGCCGAATACCAGTCGCTGTACAATAGGGTGGTGGCGCTCCGTGCGCGTATCCCGTCGACTTTGCGTAATGCCTACTATGAGCTCGTCGAGTATCCTGTCTGTGCCTGTGCGCAACAGAACGTCAAGCTCCTGAGGGCGAGGCAGAGCTTCCAGTATGCGTGGGCCGGACAGGGCGAGAGGGCGACGGCCTGTGCAAGGGAGGCCGAGGGGGCTTTTAACGATATCGTGACGCTGACGAATAAGTACAACAACGGCATAGCCAGCGGCAAGTGGCAGGGCATCATGGACTATAAGCCGAACAACTGGAGCTATCACCTGATGCCTGCCGTAGCCGGGGATGCGGACGTGGCTCCGCAGAGGAGCACCCTCGTGCAGCCCGAAGTCAGCATCGTGGCGGGCGGTTGCTACGACCGTGCCTCCGCGTCGGTCAAGGTGCTTCATGGCTTAGGCGTCGAGGGAAGCTCGGCTGCCGTGTGGCCTGTGGACGTGAAGAAGTACGCGAACGCAAGCAGCGCTCCCTGGGCGGAATATACGTTGCCGGTGCGGAAGGGACTGAACGTCATACAGGCAAGATGCCTGCCGACGTTCCCCCTCAATACTTCCTATGACCTGCGCCTGGGTATTTCCGTCGAGGGACGGACGCCGACGGTGGTCTCCATCAAGCAGTCGGCAATGACTGAGGGCTGGGACGAGACGGTGGCACAGGGCTATATCCCGGCCGCAGTCCACTATACGAGTACGGAGGAGCGTACCGTCCGCGTCCGCCTGAGCCTGCTTGACCCTGGCCTCACGGTCAGTGCCGTGGCGAGCGTTCCCTTTATGGCCGGCGACGGGGACTTGACGAGCCTGCTCTCGAATCCTGACTTTGAATACGGTGCGGACGGTACGCTGAATGCGCAGGGAGGGCTGGTACGAGGCGTGCCCCAGGGATGGAAGGCTACGGGCACACTGAACGGAAACTCCTGGGGCATCAACCAGGACGCAAAGCACCTCTGGGGCATCAATGCCTACTGGGCCAGCGCACAACCCATGCCCGCCCTTTACGAGCTCTCGCAGACGATTCCCGCAGGACAGCTCCCTGCCGGCACATACCTCGTCACCTGTCTTCTGGGCACCCAGAAGGACAAGATGGCTACGTGCCGCCTCTTCGCCAACGACAACGTCCAGTACTACGGTCGTGAGAGCGACTACCTCTCCGCCATGCTCACCCCCGGGGAGACCGCAACCTTCGCCGGCTACAGCCCTGGCAGTGCGGGCAAGATGACGCTTCGTCCCATGGCCGTCATGGTAACCCTCGCAGAAGGGGAAAGCCTGAAGCTCGGCATCCGTACCAGCAACCATAAGCCCGACGGTACGCGAGCTACGAGCGACAGCTACGGATGGTTCAAAGTAGATCATTTCCGTCTGCAACGCATCGACGCTCCAGAGACACCGGACCGTCTTCCCGGTGCCGGCACCCTGGCGGACGAATCCTTCCCCGCAGCCGGAGCAATCTACGACTTGCAGGGACGGCAGCTCGGCACCTCGCCACGGCAAGGACGGAACGCTCCCAAGGGCATCTTCGTCCGGCGTCTTCCCGACGGTTCCATCGTAAAGTATGCCAGGTAGTTAGCAAACCCTTCCGACCCTGCCTCCGCAGCCTCGCTAAAGGCTGCATCTCAACATTACTAATGATGGGGCTTCATCTATACTAATGATGAGGGCTCATCTATACTAATGATGAAGGCCCGTCTATACTAATGATGAAACGCCGGTGTTGCTATGCCGCGTTCCGATGCCCGGTAATGACAGGCCGGCATCCTTGCGAAGCCGCCGCCGCAATGTCGCGAAACTGCTTCCAAGACCTCACCGGGACAACCGGTCTGCAACATGAAAGAAAAAAACGAACCAAAGTAAAAGACAAACATCCTGCACTATGAAAACGACTACGAAGACCTGCATCCATGCCGTCCGGCTCACGCTTTTCTGCTTCGCCCTCAGCGCCTGCACGGGCAACAGGGGAAGCTGGGTCAGCCTCCGCACCGACACATACACCCTCACTCAGCCCCGCGACGACCGCCGCGGATTCTCGCTGACCACACGGCTCGACATCACCCCGCCCACAGCCGACACGACACTGCTCTCCATCCCCGGCCTCCTGAGCATCACCCTCCGCCAGCACGACCCTGCCGACGCACGAAGGCAGAACTATCCCGCCTGTCCCATGCCCGACGGCACCGTACCCGTGCTTGAAGCAAGCCTCACGCTCCTGCTCCCCGACAGCTCCACACTCGCCCGTCAAGCCCCGTCCCCACAACGGCAAATGTGCATCGGCCTGCCCCTCGCAGCCCTGCGACAGCCCTACGGAGCCCACACCATCGTATTGAACTACACCGAAGCAACATGGGACATCTACGTCGACGGACGGCTGATGGACCGCGACTACCCCATAGGACAGCCCCCCGTCGACCCGCTGACCCTCACGCAGGACAGCGTCGAAGGCACACCGGCATACACAATCAGTGCGGCAGTCGAACCCCAGCCCCTCGACCCGCCAACACCGAACCCGTGCCGCCAAATACAGTACTTCACCCCCACGGGACACAACACATGGGTAGGCGACGTCGCGACCATCTGGCACGACGGACGATACCACGTCTTCTACCTCCTCGACCGGCGCGGCCACGAAAGCAAGTTCGGACAAGGCGGACATTACTTCGAACACCTCTCGACAACCGACCTCCGCCACTGGACGGAACACGAAGCCGCCGCCCCAATCGAGCAACAATGGGAAACCCTCGGCACGGGAACACCCTTCATCCACCACGACACCCTCTGCCTAAGCTACGGAATGCACACCTCCCGACTCTACCCCGACAGCCTCACGGCCACGCCGACCCAGTGGCTCCACATCCGCAACCACGGCACCACCGTCACCCAGACCTTCGACCACCAACATACCACCGACGGCCGCATACCCTCCGGAGCAACCTACTCCATCAGTACCGACGGCATCGCCCGCTTCCGCAAATCACACCGCATCATCCATCCGGCCGAAAACCCCACCATCTACACCGACCAAGACGGCAACCTGCGCATGCTCGCCAACTACCGCGCACAAGGAACGTGGGTCAGCCCCCGTATCGACGGCCCCTGGACATGCCTGAGCCCCGACTTCCCACCAGGCGGCGACTGCACCTTCATCTTTACATGGAACGACTACGAATACATCGTCGGCGGCTTCACGCATCACTGGATGAGGCACCGCAACGAACCAGCCCAGGCCTGGCACGACCTCGCCGGCGAAGGCCGCGACCTCTATGACGGGCTCAGCGTACCCAGCATCAGCCAGTTCGGAACAAACGGACGACACTTCCTCGCCGGCTGGGTCGAAACCAACCAGCATTGGGGCGGTCCCCTCGTCATACGCGAACTTATCCAGCATCCCGACGGCATCCTCGGCACCCGCTTCATACCCGAACTCATGCCTGTCCCCATAGGGAAAAAACAGAAAGGCACCGAGGCCACCCGTCTCATCCCCGGACGAAACTACCTCGTCACCCTAAAGGCCAAACCCCAAAGGAACGGAATCCTCACCATCGACTTTGCCTCCGACGACACCACGCAAACCTGCCGCTGGACTCTCGACATCGCAAAGAAAACCGCCCGCTTCGCCGACGGCAAGACCCTGCGAGACGGAGGGGCACCGCACAAAGCTACAGACTACGCCATCGAAAACCTGCGAGGACTCGACCGCACCTTCCCCGTCCGCATTATCCTGCGCAGCGAACCAAAGCTCGGCGGCACCCTCGTCGACATCGAGATAGCGTCACAAAGAACTATGATCAGCCACCGTGCAGGTCTCCGCATCAGCCATATTGACATCCGTCACGACAATATGGAAACCACATCCTTTACGACACAAGAAACCCTCTGAACTCCCGCAGTCACAACCTCTGATCCCTGCGGCCATAAGTCCCTGCCGTCCGTATCACATCGTACAAACCCTGCATGCATTGGATGGCAGCAACGCAGCCTTGCTCAGAACTCAACGTAGGGAAGCAGCCGCTCAATATCCGACGGACGGAAAGCGTCCATACGCCTAAGCGTCTCAATGCTGTGCAGCTTCCCCTCGTTGCGACGGTAATCGTCAATCGCCTTCGCCTGATAGAAGTTCACGTAAGGATGCCGCATGAGCTCCTTCACGGACAGCTCGTTGACGTTCATCTTCCTGACAGGCTGCGTCGAGAGCGTCATATAGTTGAGCACTTCATCAGGCATCTCTGCGGCCTCCATCGCCTGCCCGATGTCCACAAATCCGCCCAAAGCCTGACGGTAGGCAACGATACGGGCCGCCCGCTTCGAAGCAATGCCCGGTATCGACTTCAGCTGCGACGTGTCGGCAGTATTAATGTCAATAACCTCTCCAATACGTAGCTTGGCCCCCCCCGTTTCGGCAGGCACGGCCTCCGCATTCGCAACCTCTCCTTCGTGTGCATTGCTACCTTTGGTCTTCTTCCCCGTCTCTCCCTTGCCCTCATCGGCATAAGAAAGATGTACGAGCTGGAACTGTTTCGCAATGCGGATATAAGGTTTCAGCCGGTCCCATTGCCCGTATGTCAAGCCTGGCAGATGCATAAAGTCATCGGTTTTGTGATAGCGTCCTCCCACGGCACGATAGTGATAAATGCTCCGCACTTGCCGTGGCGTAAAGCCGAGCCGCAGTAACGTCGTAGAGTCAGCAGTATTGGGATCAAAGGGAAACGTCTCAGGCGAATGCCTCTCATTGGCATAATAGTAAGGCGCAATGATAGGATCCGATCGCCTCACACCCGGCTTCCTCGCGTCGCTATTATCAGTAACATTCGCATCCCTCCATGCCCAAACGTACATCCCGACAATACCGAGCAGCAGCAGCCATTCCAATATAAGCAGTGCCCGGCGCTGCATAGGTGTCAGGAAAGGCAGACGATTCATGCAAACAGCTCCTGTATAAAGACAGCGGCAATAGCAAGCGGTGCTACAAAGCGAATAATAAAATAATAAAGACGGAACAAACGGAAGCGCAGCCTGCCACCATTCGTCAGTTCCCCTTCAACGAACCTGCGATCAAGGTACCAGCCTGTAAAGAGACAAATGATAACACCACCAAGAGGCAGGATAATCTTCGATGCCGTGTAGTCGAAAAGCTCGAAAATGTTCAGCCCGAAGAGCGTAACATTACTCCACACACCAAACGACAGCGAACAGGCCACACCAAGCGTCATGCAAGCCACGGATACCGTAGCCGCAGCCTTTTTGCGCGAAAGATGAAACGCCTCCAGCACATAGGCCGTGACGCTCTCATGCAACGACATGGCGCTGGTCACCGCTGCCAGCAGTAACAACAAGTAAAAGAAACCGGAAAAGAAATATCCTAACAGCGGGACATGGCTGAAAGCGATATTGAAGACGTTCGGTAGCGTGATAAAGACCAGACCCGGCCCTGCATCCACGTTGACACCCTCTACACTGAAAACCGCAGGAAAGATAATGAAGCCGCTCAATATAGCTACGAAAGTGTCAATGAGACTTACACCGACAGCAGTCTTAGGAAGATTCGTATCCTGTCTGAAATAAGAGGCATAAGTGCAAAGGCATCCCATGGCAAGGCTGAGCGAATAGAATGCCTGACCTACGGCACTAAGGAGGATGCTGGGCGTAAGCTTCGAGAAATCAGGCTTAAGCAAGAAGCCTAAGCCTTCCGCCGAACCGGGCATGCTGAACGAACATACTACCAGTATGCCTATAATGAAGAGCAGCATCGGCATCATTAACTTAGAGAAGCGCTCGATTCCCGACTGTACTCCGCGCGATATGATGAAATGCGTCAGTCCCATAAACACCACGCCGGCCAGCACCGGTTGCCAGGGATTACTCACGAAGTTATTAAAGACAAGACTATAGTCACGATCAGCCATCAGCTGTCCACCGACCGACTGGATGAGATAGAATAGCGTCCATCCACTTACGATAATATAATAGGAAAGGATTAGGAACGCTACGAAGACGCCTGCCACACCCTCAATGCGCCACCACTTGCCAGGCGCAAGCTTGGAAAAGGCAGTGATAGTGTTGGCGTGGGTGTTCCTGCCAATGAGAAACTCACTCATCATCACTGGTATTCCTATCACGACAATACAGATAAGATAGATGAAGATGAACGCTGCGCCGCCATTGTTCCCAACCTCTGTCGGGAAGCGCCACACGTTGCCAAGCCCGATGGCAGAGCCTGCCGATGCCAGCACTGCGCCTATCTTGCTGCCGAAGTTGTGTCTTGTTTCCATGTGGTACTTATGTGTCTATATGAAAATAGGAAAGAGTTCGTTAAGGAAGATGATGAGGATACCTGCGGGAGCTACCCAGCGGATGAGTACCATAAGCAGGCACAAAAGGCGGACAGAAACGCTGCCGCCATTCGTCAACTGCTGCTCCACCAGCTTGCGGTCAAGATACCAGCCTACGAAGAGCGTCATCATGAGTCCGCCCAAGGGCATCAGGAACTTTGTCACCGTGAAGTCAAAGAGGTCAAAGAAGCCATGCCCCAGCACTGTCACATTCTGCCAGGGACCGAAGGATAGCGAACAGGCACTGCCCAGTACCAGGCTGATGATGGTCACGATGGTTGCTGCCTTGCGGCGGCTTTGACTGAAGTGCTCGGAGATGAAGGCGGTGCATATCTCATGCATGCTGATACTGCTGGTCAAAGCGGCCAGTAGTAGAAGCGTATAGAACAACAGGGAAAAGAGATAGCCTATAAACGGCATCTCACTGAAGGTCAGCAGAAAGACGTTTGGCAGGGTAATGAATACCAACCCCGGACCTGCATCAGGATTGATACCTACGCTGAACACCGTGGGGAAGATGATAAAACCGCTTATAACTGCCACCATCGTATCGATGAGACAGACGTTCACCGCGGATTTCACGAGCCTTGTTTCTTCGCTGAAATAGGAGGAATATGTCACCAGACAGCCGATGCCTACGCTGAGCGAGAAGAAGGCTTGCCCCATGGCACCCAGCACGACGCCAGGCGTCACCTCATTCAGATTGGGTTGCAAGAGAAATCGGATGCCTTCGGCAGCACCAGGCATTGTCAGCGAGAAACCCGCCAGGAATATCGTAATAACCAGTAGCAGAGGCATCATCAGCTTGGAATAGTGTTCAATGCCACGCTCAATGCCACGTTCCACGACGAGATGGGTCAGCAACAGAAAGGCGGCAAGGTAGATGATAGGTTGCCAAGGGTCAGACACAAAGGCCGTGAATATTGCGCCGAAGTCTGTCCCCTCCTTTCCTTGAAGCTGTCCTGTTGCAGAGGCAATAGTGTAGTGTAGCGTCCAGCCGGCTACGACAGAATAGAATGAGAGAACCAGAAATCCGCCCAATACACCCATGATGCCTGCTACAATCCACGGTTTGCCAGGTGCCAGTCTGCGGAAAGCGCCAATGGCATTGCTGCGTCCCGACCTGCCAATGATAAATTCGCAAAGCATGACGGGCATGGCAAGCAGCAGGATAAAGCACAAGTAAATGAGGATGAAGGCTGCGCCGCCACCTCGTCCTACCTCAGTTGGGAAGCGCCAGATGTTGCCCAGACCGATAGCTGAGCCTGCAGAGGCAAGTATCACGCCCAATTGACTGCCGAAACTGCCTCTTGTGGTCATTCTCGTGTCCATTTCGCGAAGTTTTAACGAAAAACATTGCAAAGATAAGAAATAATCTCGTACATTTGCAGAAAATTATCAAAAAAGACGCCGTATATATGCTTTACCGATTACGTTCTTACCCGTTCACTTGTCTTTTGGGCATAGCCATCGTCCTGCTTTCTTTGTTGTCTGTGCCTGAAGTAGAATTGGTGGAAGACATCCCATTATTTGACAAGTGGGCACACATGGTGATGTATGGCGTGCTGACCTCTGTCGTTTTTATTGAGTCTCTGTGTGGCCGGAGACCTCTCTCAGTCTTAAAAGTCTTTTTGGCTCCCGTCTTGTTGGGTGGCTTGCTGGAACTGGCACAAGCTTATCTTACCACTTCTCGTAGCGGCGAATGGCTCGATTTTGTGGCGAACACCATTGGTGTCTGTATTGGTGTAGTTATCGGGTATGGCGTCAAGGTTCTGTGCTTCCGTTCTTCCTCAAAATGAGACTGTCCTAATAGCTTCCTTAGCTCTGCTTTTATCTGCGTATGGTGAGTGGTATGGCTTCGGCATGCGTATGGCAGAAGGCTTTGGCATCGTCGAGCACGAGGGCAAGATAGCCGCCTCCGCCTGCACCGGGCATTTTCCATGCCAGCACACCGTCCATGCCGGAATAGCGGTCGATGTAGTCCTGCACGCCTGGCTGCATCATGGCAGGGAACATGGCAATCTGTGCATCGAATGATGCCTTGTAGCTTCTGGCAAAGGCTTGCAGGTCTGTGTGCAAAATAGCATCCCAACATTCGTCTGCTGCCTTGGCAAGGGCCTTAACCTTCGGCTCCGTAATGTCCTTCCCTTCAACCACGGAACAACCCGGACGACGGGGAAACATGGGAACGAGACATAGATGCAGTTCCAGCCAGCAGAGTACCTTTTCGTTGTGGCATTGCTCTATCGTGTCAGGCCAGTAGCGTGCATCGTAATGGTGTCGGCAGAGACCTGGTACGCAGATTCCGATAGCATCTTGTGCTCCGGAGATGATGCCGTCGCTACGCTCAGGGTCATTCTCGAAACAGAAGACCAGCTTGGCAAGCATTTCGGCATCCATTTCGGGAAGCTTCAGTGGCCAAATCTTCTGTATCTGTTTGCGTGTAGAAGTAGAAAGACCACAACGGTCGCGCACTTCGAAGTCTGGCACAAGTGAAATGGTGATGGCCCATCCCGGGGCAAAGCAGCTGACGTATGGCTGGTCTATCCATGTGCCTGCCAGATCCAGGCGGGTGGGGATCTGGCACAATTGGTTCTTCATATTTGTGCTGCTACGTGCATTAAGCCCTTCGGCGGGTGTGCGCTCCAATACGATGTACTCTATGCCGCGCTCCTCGCAGAAGCTGCGTTTCTCTTCGCTTGAGCCATCACTGTTTACTACGAAGCGGTCGGGCTTCAGTGCCTCAACTGTCGGCACGAAGTCCATCACGCCACTGCCCTGATTAATAAATGCTTCCTTTACGTAGCGTATGCTCTGCACCATGAAAAGACGCTCGTTTTCGGGATAGAGTGTCCGGTGATTCTTGTATTTCAGGATGGTGGCATCGGAGCCGATGCCTACATACAGGTCACCATATTGGGCAGCCTGACGGAAGAATTCTATGTGTCCGCTGTGAAGCAGATCGTAGCATCCGCTGACAAAGACTTTTTTCATTTACTGTTATCTTTTGGTGTATATTTGTTTTCCTGCTTCCGCTGAATGGGGATGAGGCTGTATCCCAGTACCACTACGAAACAGAAAAGTGGCACGATATATGACATGGATACGTCGAACGTGTCACTGACTAATCCCTGGATAGGCGTGATCAGTGCTCCGCCTAAAATTGCCATGATGAGCCCCGATGCGCCTATTTTGGCATCGTTGCCAACGCCTTCTAAGGCACTGCCGTAGATGGTGGGGAACTGCAATGACATAAAGAAGCTGACCAGCACTAAGGAGCAGACGACAAGCATACCGCTGCCGCTCATTAGTACCACAATGAGGCAGAGCACGATGTCGGCGGCAGCTGCACATGCCATGAGTCGTATTGGCTGGTAGAACTTCATTAGCCAGGTGAAGAAGAAGCGTGCAACGCAGAAGCAAATGATGCTTGCCAGATAGTAGGTTGCTGCGTCAGCCTCGGTGATGCATAGTTCTTGCATCACCAGTCGGATGGTGAATGACCAGACACCTATCTGTGCACCGACGTAGAAGAATTGTGCCACGACGCCCCACATGTAGCGTTTGTTGTGGAACAATCGTGCAAAGGTAGTGCTGATACTGCTTTCTGTATCGTCTTTCCCGGGAGGCATCCAAAAGAATGCCATTGCAATCATCAGGGCTATCAGTACAAAGCCCAGCGCCATGTAGGTGCTGGAAATGCTGAAGAGCGATATGTCGCGCAGAATGAATTGCTGACTGATGAGGATGCCCATGATGCTGCCGATAGGGTTGAACGACTGGGCGATGTTCAGACGGCGTGTAGCTGTCTGGGGTGATCCCATTGAGAGGATATAGGGGTTGGCTGTCGTCTCGAGCACGGAGCATCCGCCTGCCAGGATGTAGATGGCGACAAGGTAGAACGGATAGCTTTCGGCAAGGGCGGCAGGATAGAACAGGAAGGTGCCGCTGGCATAGAGCAGCAGCCCCAGTAGGATACCGTACTTATGGGAGTATCGTCTGATAAAGAAGGCTGCGGGCAGGGCGAAGCAGAAATAGGAGCCGTAGAAGGCGAACTGGATGAGCGAAGTCTGTGCATCGCTCATCTGCATTACGCGTTTGAATGCTGCCAGCAGTGTGTCGGTCATGTTGTTGGCAAGTCCCCATAATAAGAAGAGCGTGGAGACGAGCGTAAAAGGCAGGAGGTACTGTTTCTCTATTGTTTTCATCTTTCTCTTTGAATATCGTGGATTTGTTTGTTCCACACAGCGGGATGGTTAGTGTGGTGTGTCGTACAGGAAAAACATCCGTTCCATCATTTGCCACTTTTCTGAGCTTGTGGCTTCGGCTTTGCAGCCCTGAAACTGGCTGACGAAGGCTTCCCATTCAGCCTGCCGGGGCAAAGTGGCGAGCCGTGCCACTGCTTCGTCCCAGCAGAAGTCAGCGGGAGTATCTACAATCATGACCAGTATGTTGCCCAGGATGTAGATTTCCATCTCGAGGATACCCACTTGACGGATGCCTTCGCGCACCTCTTTCCAGTTGTGCTCCGGCGAGTGCCACTTGATGTATTCGCGTCGTGCCTCTTCGTCAGAACGGAGCGTGAGTGTCTGTACGTAGCGTTTCGTCGGACTGCCGCTGTGCTGT
Source organism: Prevotellaceae bacterium (assembly GCA_022508635.1). Taxonomy (GTDB): domain Bacteria; phylum Bacteroidota; class Bacteroidia; order Bacteroidales; family Bacteroidaceae; genus Physcousia. The sequence goes on along the minus strand of JAFLUV010000037.1, from coordinate 1,361 downwards.
TTCTGCAAGTAACCTTCCATGATAGATGATGGGTGTGGTGGGTTATTGATGTATCTGTACCTGCGGGAACGGGAAGCCGATTCCATGCTTGTTGTACTCGTCATAGATGCGTTCGTTTGTATCGAAGAATACATCCCAGTACTCGGAAGATTTTGCCCAGGCACGGATGGTGAGAATTACACCGTTGTCACCTAATTCCTTCACGGCGACGAGGGGAGCCGGTTGCTGCATGATGCGGCTGTCGCCTTGTAAGAGATCCAGCGTCACTTGCCTGACCTTCTCTACATCAGTACCGTATTCCACGCCAATGCTGAGGTCTACCCGTCGCAGCTCGTTCATGCTGTAGTTCATGATGTGACCGCTCGAGAGGGATCCGTTGGGAATATACAGCTCTTTGTTGTCGGGTGTGGTCAGGATGGTGTGGAATATGTGCATGGCCTTCACCGTACCGGCTACGCCTTGTGCCTCGATGTAGTCGCCTACCTTGTAGGGCTTGAAGAAGAGCAGGATGAGTCCGCCTGCCAGGTTCTGCAGATTGCCGCTCAGTGCCATGCCGACGGCTACGCCAGCCGATGCCAGCAGTGCTGCCAGACTTGTTGTATTCACCCCCACTGTGCTTATCACGGTAAGGAAGAGCAGGGTGACGAGCATGATGTTGACGAAGCTCTTCAGGAACGACTGTACCGTCGGTTCCACATCTTTGCGCTCCAGTAGTTTTGCTACCAGTCTGTTGATGAACTTTATCGCATAGCGACCCACCACGGCCAGGACAATGGCAAGCAGGATGTGCTTGCCTAACTCAATACTAGTCGAGATGAGCTGTTGTATCAATAGGTCTATCTGACCGTTCTTTGCAGCCTTGACGACTTCTTTTGCTGCCTCAATAGGCACAACCTGTAAAGAATCTGTCATGTCTGTAGTAATCTGACTTTCGTGTCAATTGGGTGCAAAGGTACAAATAAGTGAAGGAAATACAAAATAACAGGGCGATGTTTTTCTTTTTTTCTTTCATTTATTTTGTTTGCGCGTGTATTATTTATATAATGTATTATACTGTTGTATGTGTTTTGTTGTTGAAAAAATCTTTTTATATTTTGTCAGTTTATTGAAAAGGTGTACCTTTGCATCCGCAAACGAGGTAATTATGTCTGTTTTTTCATTCAGGATGCCTTTGCTGCCCTCCTTTTTGGAGGTTGTTCTTTGAGATGATTACATAGACAGAAATTGTAGTACAAGAAACAAGTGAACCGTCAATATCCTTGTATGGATATTTGTATACGAGTACGGGTTCCGACTCTTTCGCAATCATTGCCTGTCTTTATGCTGCGTCCCCTTGTGGGATTGTAGTATATTAAAGATAA
>JAFLUV010000036.1:2159-15393 GCA_022508635.1 Prevotellaceae bacterium | reverse complement strand
TGACATTGCAGGCTATAGCTGTTCGCGAGGGTATGGAAGACAGCGATGTGGCAGTATATGAATATACCGTTAACAGCGGGTCTGGCATAGACGCGACGAAAGGAAATCATCATGTGGAAGCCTATTATGAAGACGGTTGTATTGTTATATCTGGAGCAAAGGGAGCAAGTTGCCGTATCTATGACTTGCGAGGTTATAAGTTGGCTAGCCGTAACAAATTGAATGAACTGTCAAGAATCAAACTGTCTCATACGGATATGTACGTGGTTAACATTTTGTTTAGCGATGGGCAAACAGTGGTATTTAAAGTGATGGCAAGATAGAAAAAGCAATGTGAAGAAAAAAACTCCCGATAGCTGCTTATGCAAGTGGTTTATCGGGTGTTTTTTTTTATACTTTGGCGGCACCTCCGCAGTTTGAGGCGTTGCAACAATACCAAAGTGGTGCTGATTGCTGATAAAAGTGGCATTGCGAGTACGTAAGTTCAATTAATAAATGTAACTTGCTTGCGACGGTGCGATGCAGGCTTGTCATCGCCGGGGCGGACGGCAGGAGGCGGCGCTGCGCAGTGGGATAAACGGCCCTATGGGGGAAAAAGCCTGCCGAACAGTTGGCACTTATTCCGAAAAGCACTAAATTTGCAACGGCTTAGGAACCGATGCCGATACCACAGAAACAGAAGAAATGAAGCTGACATACATCTTCCATAGCGGCTTTGCAGTGGAAACGGACAGCTCCGTCCTGATATTCGACTACTGGATGGATCCTGCATGCGTCATGCCCTCCGTCCTGCTCAGTAATAAGCCGCTGTATGTCTTCTGCAGCCACTTTCACGAAGACCACTTCAACAGGGAGATCCTTGAATGGAGGAGACAGAGGGACCGCATAGCCTACATCCTCTCAAAGGACATCTGCAGGCACGGAAGGGCTGCCAGGGAAGACGCCGACGTATGGCTGGCAAAGGGCGGAACATGGGCGGACGGGACCATCTCCGTACAGGCTACGGGCAGCAACGACAGCGGAGTCTCGTGGATCGTCAATACGGAGGGGAAACGGATCTTCCATGCCGGGGACCTGAACAACTGGTACTCAAGATTCCTGGCGGATGCCGTACCGGGCAGGCTCGTCCACAGCCCTGAGACGGGCGGGTACGTAGACCCCATTGCCCACGAGAGACAGTTCCTGGGCGAACTGAAAGATATCCGCAAGGTAGCAGAATGCTTTGACGTAGCAATGTTTCCCGTCGACGGCCGCATAGGCAACGGCTACACCCTGGGCGCCCGTCAGTTCATAGAGCGGTTCAGGGTAGGACTATTCGTCCCGATGCACTTCGTGGCCAGCGGATTCGAGTCTGCATGGCGGTTCAAGGAGTATGCAGACGAACAGGACGTAGCCTTCTGGAAAATAAGGAAGGAAGGAGAAAGCATTGAGGCCTGAAGCACCAGTCCGGCACATTGCCGCCACTGCTATCCGCCCCAACCTCAAACAAGCCAAAGCAATTGAAGGCCATCACCTCTAAAAGGCTCAATGGCTATCTGCTGCTCTCCTCAGCCTTGATCGGTTCCGTCCGAGCCTTCTCAAGGAACTGCCCGGGAGTAATGCGGACGGGTTCCTTCATGAACTCCGGACGGCTCCAACTGCGCAGAAGCAGGCGGAAATACTCCGGATCCTCGGCAGGCACTTCGAAGGCTTTGTGCAGGCGACCCTCGGCATCGAAGTAGGCGATATATGTACGGGTATAGTTCCCGTCGTCGCGACGACTCTCGAAGAGTATCCAGCGGTCGTTCGACGAAAAAGAAGGATAGCTCTCCGCACGTGCACTATTCATGGGAGCAGTGTCAAGCAACTGCCCCGTCTGCATGTCAAGCACCTGTATGTCGGCCGTCGGATGCCAGATATGGAAGAGCCCCCAAGGCCCCTCTGCAAAAAGGACATAGCGTCCGTCCTGCGAGACACGAGGCTGTACGGCACTGCGATTCCTCTCCACAGCATCATAGACAAGCTCCGGCTCGCCGAAGGTCATGCTTCCGGCATCGAAGGAAAGCCGATAGAGCCTGTACTGCAACGTCTTGTAGCGCTCAAGCAATTCGGACGTATCCTCGTACTCGCCCTCATATTCGTAATGCGCCGAGCAGTAGTACAGCCACTTGCCGTCGGGACTCCAGGAGGGGAAGAGCTCCATCTCCGTCGAGTCGCAGAGCACGACCTGCACGCGGTTCTTCTTGACGTCGTAAATGACAATGTCACTGGCCGACTCTATCACCTCCACCTTCGTCACGTCGCGCGTATGGAAGCTCTGCATAGTATGGTCGGTACTGAAGGCAATGACGGGAAGCGACGGATGCCATGAGTTATAGGCAGCCGCCGAAATCATGCTCTCTGTCTTGAGGTCAACGAAGATGAGCTCACCGTCGCTGACAATCATCGTGCCGGCGTGCTCCAGACGCATGTGGAACATCATGTTGTCCGTCCCATAGTTCTGATAGGAATGACAGTTAATGCACTGCCCCTCCAGGTCATCGCAGATAAGACGGTTATTGTAGATGGTCGTCTCCTCGAAGCTCGTCAGATTGCGCTGACAGATGGACAGCTCGTCAAATCCCACAAAGGTAGGCGGCAACACACGATACGAGATATAAGGATCTATCTCCTCCTCTGCGACATGAATCGTGAAAGGCCTATATGCCGACCACTTGCCTTCCCTCTTGGTATAGACAGTGACGGAAAGGCTTTTCCCCCGAGCCGAGAGAAGCATCTCACGCCACTCCCTCTCGTCAATCTGCACCTTGTTTGCATCGCCACCATAGACCTTCTGAACCTTAGCATCGCCGGTTTGGAACTCAGCCACCACATCATCCACGCTATCCACAAGGAAATTCAGCGGAGCAATGTTGGGCGGAACAGTCACACCCTTATAGTCAGGCCAGATGTCAGGCTCTGCGTCTACCTGCGCATAGGAAGAAGGCAAGGACGCTCCCCCACATCCCCCCAGGAAGAGCGACAAGGCAGCAAACACCGCCATGCTCAACATCCCCAAGACAAGTCTTATCAGGTTATTCATATTTCACAGCATATTTCTCTGGTTCGCTTAGGAGAGACTGCTAATTTGTCTGTATCTCGCGCAACACACAATAATCCCACATGTAAGTATCACCGAATTCGGGACGCAGAGCCCTGCCTATCTGTTTCTCGTTCATGCCCTGGCTGGAATAGTACTTCAGCCGGTCAGTAAATGCCTTGTAACGCTCCAATACACGCTCGTCAAACTTGACAAACGAGAGATTCACGCCCTGCATATTCAGTTCGTTGACATCGAAGAGCATTGCCTCCTGGACATGTGTCGGGAAAGGAGCGGCAGGATTGATATTATAATGCCGTTGCACTTGCGTCCAGAAGCAGTTCCGATCCCGCATTATCATGGCATAGCCAAGGGCAACCTCCTGTGCCTCGGGATCATCCGTCATAGTATACATCCACTTCTTCATAATCGTCAGCTCTACATACTTGTCGTCGGTTCCGACAAGTTCCGACCCCTCGTTATAAAGTTTCAGTGGCATACGGAAACGCTCGTCCGTCAGCATGAGCCTTTCATCATCTGCAACACGAAGTATCTCCTCTGCCCACTTCCGCTGAAAAGTAGTCCTGCTTAGCAAGCGAAGGTACTTGCGTGCATTATCCGTCTCCCCGTTCACAATAGCGCACTGGGCAAGCATTCGCAGGGTATAGTAAGAGTAGCCGTAGTGCATACAGCGTTCGATGGCCCGGCGGATAGCAAAGATTGTCTCTCCGAAGTTATAATAGATAAGGTCAGCAGCCTGATCACAGATACGAATATGGATAGAGTCGCTAACAACAGCAGGCTGGATACTCTCATTATTATACGCATAACACTTCGAACAGAACTCTCCCCGATTGATGAGAGCAATGTTACGCAACATCACCATTTCACGCGTGACAGGACCGGTCACTTTCGCTGCCTCACTAAGCACATCACCCCACCGACACTCCTCTACCCCACGCTGCATACGCATCTCAGCATGGAAGTTATAGTCAGTAAAATCACGCGACTGGAGACAACAGTACATCACAACGGCCGTGACAAGCATAAGTCCTTGACTATATAGCAGCTTCTTAGTTCCCAACTTGCCGAAGAAAGGGAAAAGGACCGGGAGAATAAGCACCAGATAGAAAGGAATCTCAAGCGAAGTGTCGCGCAACTTATCCAGCTCGAACTTGCGAAAACCATACATCCAAGACTGGTCAGGACGTATCAAAACACTATCAGCAGTCTCCCACAGAGGAATAAGCCATATCGTCAGTAGCACCGTGACAAGAGCACCTAACCCGAAATAAGGACCTCGGGCAAGCAAACGTGCTGCCACAATAGCGGATGCCAGCAAAGCATAGATGCCGAATGGATAATAAAACAAAGCTGCCGCCAAAGGAATCCAAGCAAGAGCAACACTCTGCTGAACATTCTCTTTCACGGGAAGAAGTTGCCAAAAAGGCAACGAAATGAGCAGAGCAGTCAAAAGTCCCAAAGGATGATAAAAGAGATAATCTACATCGACAAGGACATAAACCCAATAACCAAGCTGAATATCACTGCAAAGCAAGGCGACCAGAGGGATGAACAGCAGGAAGCTCCATTCATCAGCAATGCGAAAAGCATACTTCGCCAGCAAAAAAATTGCCAGCCAAAGAGCAATAAGCATTATCGAGCCAAGAGCTGGATAGTAGAAGAATTGTGTCAAATAAGCCCCTGCCCATGCAAGCAAACCTCCAGGAAGAGCAGTACAGGTGTCGAAGAAAAGACGAGTGGAATTCCACCACCCACGATCCTGCATAAAGAACATCGTATCGGCATTCCTCACATAAAGGAAGAACCATGCCGAAACAACAAAGGCAACACTATAGCAGACAGGAAGGAAAGACTTCCTGAAAGACCTACGCTTCGTGAAGCTGGGACTACCTATTGCGTTAGGTTTCTTATGTTCTTTTTTATTCTTTATAATGCAAATATGTTATTATGTTGTATCAAAACCTTATATACGTCTGAGCCCACATCTCATGGATGTCATGGCAGGTTGCAGAGCGGTCGTGAATATAGTTGTATTGTAACTGAAACAGAAGATTGCGGTGCAACTGGAAGTTCGGACAGATGCTATAGACACTGCGTGTAGTCTTCCAAGTTGCATCCTTCCGATAGACATCATATCTGCCATAGATTTTCAGCCAAGCGTTTACTGGAACACCAATCATCGCATACCATGCATCGGCCTTCACTGAACCTTCATCCCAGGCTTGCGTCTCCACGTTGAAGTCATTAGCATTCCGACCAGCATGATGAGCGTATTCAACACGAGCAGTCCAGTCATTGTGTTCGTAAATGCCTGAGAGTGCCCAGCGACGACGGTCGACAGAAACTCCGTTTCCACCAGTAAAAGTGCCTGTCCATCCATAAAGTCCGATGTAAAGATCCTTTATGGGTTGCACTTGGATGTTTCCCATCCAGTCCTTCTGTTTATTATTGTCCCCACGGTTCTGTCCATTGCCATTGTAGACAGCTGCCTGATAGTGCAGCAGACGATGGCGGTCTTTGCCTATAGGGAAAAGATCACCTTGGAACTGCAAACCTTGGTCGCGACCATTTTGCGCCGCTTCACCATTGCAGTCCTCTACAGTCAAAGCAGTCATGTAGCATGCCAATTGTGAATAGCTGCCAAGTCCGACATCCCAAGGATTCAACGGATTATCGTAAGTAAAGCAACGCTTGAACTGCCCTATCTGAACCTGAAACTCCTTAAAGCGTGCCCATTCCAACACAAAATCGCGCATAGCAGGAGTACCCTTCAGCTCCAGCTGGATGCGATATTTGAAGTCACGCAGAACCGTTCCCGAAACGTAGGCTCGGATTATTCTCCCGTCAAAACCGTTAGTACCCTTACTCGAATAGCTGTAACTTCCTATGATGTAGCCACCGAACTTCGGTGCACTGACATATCGGGTAATGTTGCGACCATAGGTAAGTTCCTCATCACCATTGGCAGATCCTGCCATGGTTTTCTCTATGCCCCGGTTAAGATATGAGGTCAGGAAGCCCTCTTGATACTCATCCGTCTCCGCCAAAACTGGCGAGAGAAAGCAAAAAGCACATAACAGGGACAACAGAAGGAGTGGCTTACGCATAGGATAAGGAGGGGATAAGGTTCTACTACTGAGGTCTGTGATTTATGCTTTGTGAATATAGTCGACAATCCAGGCACCGACTTCCTTAGTGCCGTACTTCCCGCCGCCTTCTACCTGAATTTCGGGAGTACGAACATTCTGGTCGAGCGAAGCATTGACAGCCTTACGGATAAGTGTCCCCTCGTCCTTCAAGTCGAAGTATTCGAAGAGCATTGCCACGGAAAGAATCTGCGCCAACGGGTTCGCCACATTGAGTCCCTTCCCCTGAGGCCAACTACCGTGAATAGGCTCGAAAACAGGTGTAGAGCTTCCCGTCGAAGCACTTGGCAGCAGACCCATAGAACCGGTGATGCACGATCCCTCGTCGGTCAAGATGTCGCCGAAAGTGTTCTCCGTCACGATGACGTCAAAAAAGCGCGGATCCTGTATCATGCGCATTGCGGCATTGTCGACATACATAAAGTCAGTCTCGACATCAGGATACTCGCCCATCATCTCTTGTGCCACCTTGCGCCATAAACGACTTGATGCAAGCACATTTGCCTTATCAACAACCGTAAGATGCTTGCGACGCTGACGTGCATATTGATATCCCACACGCAGGATTCGCTCCACCTCTGGACGACTATAATAATTCGTATCAAGAGCATCTTCTACCCCATCGACATTGACCATCGGCTCCTGCTTCTTGCCAAAATACATACCGCCGGTCAATTCACGAATGCAGACAAAATCGGCTCCACGAACCAGTTCATCTTTAAGGGGAGACTTATGGACAAGGCAATCGAAGGTCTCGACTGGACGGATATTTGCATAGAGGCCAAGCTTCTTGCGCATTGCCAAAAGACCCTGTTCGGGACGAACCTTGGCAGAAGGATTATTGTCAAACTTCGGGTCTCCAACGCTGGCAAAAAGAACAGCATCGGCAGCCTCGCAAATCTGATAGGTTTCTTCGGGGAAGGGGTCGCCTACCTCATCGATGGCATGGGCACCACAAAGAGCTTCTCTATAAGTTACCTCATGACCGAACTTTTCGGCGACTGCACTAAGCACAGCCACGCCTTGCTCCATAATCTCGGGGCCGATACCATCACCGGCCAATACTGCAATGTTAAGTTTCATATTAAAATTAAATATGTATATTTTTAGTCAACATGTTAGTTAGCGAAAAGGTATTATACCTTTAGTATTTCATCCTCTAACAGATTGAGCATCTTAATGGTGCTCTTGATAGCTGCTTCTGTCTGGTCGGCATCAAGGCCACGGGTGCGAAGAATACGATCGTTCCAATTCCATGTGATGATTGTCTGAACGAGAGCATCCGTGCGTCCGCCTGGCGGAATGCTGACAGTATAGTTTGTCAGCCAAGGGAAATTGCGCCCCAAGCGATTCTTGTATATATGCCGAATGGCACGGACAAAAGCATCGAACTGACCGTCTCCCTTTGCACTCTCCTCGTAAGTCTCTCCATTCACTTCAAGCCGGACGCTTGCCAAAGGCTTGAGGCCATAGGCCGTAGTCACGACGTATGACAGCAACTTGATGTGCTCTTCAGGAGCTCCGTGCTTAAGGACGTCGCTGACGATATAGGGCAGGTCTTCTTGTGTGACAAGCTCCTTCTTGTCTCCCAGTTCTATGATGCGTTCCGTGACACGTTTCGTCTGTTCGGGTGAAAGTTCAAGACCCAGTTCTTCGAGGTTGCGGAGTATGTTGGCCTTACCAGAGTTCTTGCCGAGTGCATATTCGCGCTTGCGACCGAAGCGTTCAGGCAGGAGGGCATTCTGGTAAAGCCCTGCTTTGTTGTCACCATCGGCATGAACGCCTGCCACCTGCGTAAATACACTCTCGCCCGTAATGGGCTTGTTAGGCGGAATGGCAATGCCACTATAGCTTTCCACAAGCCGTGATACTTCGCCAAGACGGCCTTCATTAATATGGGTACAGACATGAAGGTGGTCTTTGAGAATGGCCTGCACGCTGGCAAGCGGTGCATTACCAGCTCGTTCGCCAAGTCCGTTGACACTAGTATGGATGCCCTGGCAGCCAGCTGTGACAGCAGCAAGGACATTGCTGACCGCCAAATCGTAATCATTATGGGCATGGAAGTCGAAACAGATGCTCCGAGATTCTTTAGAGACAGAGTAGCGTTCCACCATCTGCCCAATAAAGCAAGTCACCTCCATAGGGTTAAGAATGCCAAGCGTATCGGGTAGCATATAGCGGTCAATGGACAGGTCTGTAAGACCATCCATGAGGGCAAAGACGTAGTCGGGGTCTTGTTTCATGCCATTGCTCCAATCCTCCAGATAGACATTGACATAGACACCCTTCTCTTGGGCATAGGTAATAGTGCGACGAATATCGGCAAGATGCTCTTCAAGCGTTTTGTGCAATTGCCCTTCACAATGCCTGCGGCTTCCTTTGCACAACAAGTTCATGTGGCGACAACCGCTCTCCTGTATCCAATCCACGCTTGCCGTCCCATCAACAAAGCCAAGCACCTCTACCCTGTCAAGCTTGCCGTTCTGACTTGCCCAGCGGGAGATGCTTTTCACGGCTTCTTTCTCACCTTCCGAGACACGGGCACTTGCTACCTCGATACGATCCACACCTACGTCTTGCAGCAGGGCACGAGCCATCATGAGCTTCTCGTGCGGCATGAAGCTCACGCCACTCGTCTGCTCACCATCGCGCAGCGTGGTGTCCATGATCTCTATCGTCCTGTCTTTTCCCATTTCTCAATCTTATCTGTATTTGAGAGGAGGAAGTCTATGTCATCGAAGGCGTTCATCAAACAATACTTCTTATAGCTGTTGATGGGGAACTGCTCGCTACGGCCGGTAGTAAGGTTTTTTACGATTTGAGCCGGAACGTCAACCCTCACTTCTGCCTGCGGATTTTCCTTAACCGTCTGGAAGAGCTCTTGCTGGAATTCGCGGCTGACGATGACGGGAAGTACGAAGCAGTTGAGCAGGTTGTTGCGATGAATGTCGGCAAAGCTACTGCTGATGACCACGCGGGCACCATATCCGGCAATAGCCCATGCAGCATGTTCGCGGCTGGAACCAGACCCCCAGTTCTGTCCGCCAATGATAATTTCGTGAACGCCTTTTCGCGGTGCCTCACTATAGGCCGGCTGGTTCATGACAAAGTCCTTGACGGGCATGCCCTCAGCATCATAGCGGAGGTCGTGCATGAAGGCATCGCCGAAGAATTTCGGGTCGCGTGTAGTACTGGCCAGATAGCGTGCCGGGATGATGAGATCCGTATTACAATTGTCTATCTCAATAGGCAGACAAGTGGATTGTATAATGTCAAATTTCTGTTTCATGTCTTACATCTTTCTTGGGTCAGTAATTACGCCGGTAATGGCGGATGCTGCCACGACAAGCGGCGAAGCAAGCACGGTACGGGCTCCCGGACCTTGACGGCCAACGAAATTACGGTTGCTGGTACTGATGCTCAGCTTGCCTGCCGGCACCTTGTCAGGGTTCATTGCAAGGCAACTTGAGCAGCTGGGCAAGCGAAGTTCAAAACCGGCCTCCTCAAGTATCTTGTCAATGCCTTCGTCGATAATCTGCTGGCGGACAAGCCAACTGCCCGGAACGAGCCAAGCCACTACGCTATCAGCTTTCCTCTTGCCCTTGACCAGAGATGCAAAGGCACGAAAATCCTCGATGCGGCCGTTGGTGCAAGCACCAAGGAAGCAATAGTCAACGGGCGTGCCCTCCAGTTTCTGACCAGGGCTGAACTGCATGTATTCGAGTTGTGCAAGGAATTGTGCACGGTCTGCTTCGGGGATGCTTTCAAGCGTCGGGACACATTCGTCGACAGCGATGCCGGCACCTGGATTCGTGCCATAAGTAATACGCGGCTTTATATCCTCCGCGCGATAGGTTACTTCCTTGTCAAAGACGGCATCATCGTCACTTCTGAGCTTCCGCCATTCCTCCACGGCCTTGTCCCAAGCCTCGCCTTTCGGTGCATATTCGCGACCTTTAAGGTAGGCGAAGGTCGTGTCATCGGGTGCAATGATGCCGGCACGGCTACCCATTTCGATGGAAAGATTAGATAGCGTGAGACGGCCCTCCATTGACATGTTGCGGATGGTACTGCCTGCATACTCTACAGCATATCCCGTAGCACCGCTGGTGGTCATCTGCGCCATGATGTAAAGGGCAACATCCTTGGCTGTGACACCGGGTTGCAACTCGCCTTCGATGTTGATGCGCATCGTCTTGGGCTTCTGCTGAAGGATGCACTGGGAGGCAAGGACCTGTGCCACCTCACTGGTGCCGATACCCATTGCGATGGCTCCTACTGCTCCGTGGGTGCTGGTGTGGGAGTCGCCGCAGACGATGGTCATGCCAGGCAAGGAGAGGCCTTTCTCGGGGCCGACGACATGGATGATGCCGTTGTCCTTCGTGCCCATGGCGAAGTGGCGGATGCCAAACTCCTTGCAATTCTCGGCAAGCGTCTCCACCTGCTTGCGGCCGACGGGGTCGTCTATGCGTTCCTGCTGGTCGCTGGGCGTATTGTGATCGGGCATAGCGAAGATTTGGCCGGGGCGGAATGCCTTGATGCCTTTGTCGCGCAGCGTATCGAAAGCCTGCGGACTGGTCACCTCGTGTGCATAGAGGCGGTCGATATAGAGTTGTGTGGGACCGTCTTCCACGTTCTGCACGACGTGGGCATCCCAGATTTTGTCGAATAGGGTCTTCATCCTGTGGTTGAATTGAAGGTTTGACTTAAGATTTGAATTTGTTTATACAATCAATGTATGCTTCAACCGAAGCGGTTACTATGTCCGTGTTGGCACCAAATCCGTAATAGACTTGACCTTCGTACTCCACCTGCATGTGGACTTTGCCCACATCGTCAGAGCCCTTCGAGATAGCCTGAATGGTGAACTCCTTGAGGGTCATCTGGCGACGGACGATGGTCTTGAGCGCCTTGATTGCGGCATCAACAGGACCATTGCCCGAAGCTGCGCTCTCGAACTTCTCGTTGGCAATGAGCAGTCCTATGCTGGCAACGCTGCGCACGCCCTTGCCGGTGGTGACTTGGAGGTAGTCAAGCTTGATGTTGCGCGTCGCAGAGCGGTCGGCTCCGACCAGCACGAGTATGTCGTCGTCCGTTATCTCTTTTTTCTTGTCGGCCAGCTTGAGGAATTCTTCGTATATCTTATCAAGGTGCTCGCCGTCCACCTCCACGCCATTGACGCTGAGGCGATGCTTAAGGGCGGCACGGCCGCTACGGGCAGTCAGGACGATGGCATTGTCGTCGATACCCACATCCTTCGGGTTCATTATCTCGTAGGTGGAGGCATTCTTGAGCACGCCGTCCTGATGGATGCCGCTGCTGTGGGCAAAGGCATTCTTGCCCACGATGGCCTTGTTGGGCTGCACGGGCATGTTCATGAGCGAGCTGACCATACGGCTCGTGGGGTAAATCTTCGTCGTGTTGATGTTCGTCTCGATACCCAAGTCGGGATGCGTGCGGAAAATCATGGCAACCTCCTCGAGCGAGGTGTTGCCGGCACGTTCGCCTATGCCGTTGATGGTCACCTCCACTTGTCGGGCACCGTTCAGCACGCCGGCCACGGTGTTGGCAGTTGCCATGCCGAGGTCGTTATGGCAATGGGTGGAGAGGATGCTCTTGCCGGCAGCAAAGGCATCGACATGCTCGTAGAGGTATTTTATCTTCTCGCCATATTCGTAAGGGGTGCGGAATCCCGTCGTATCGGGGATGTTGCAGACGGTGGCGCCTGCCTTCGTGACAGCCTCGATGACGCGAGCCAGATACTCGTTGTCAGTGCGGCCGGCATCTTCGGCATAGAACTCCACGTCCTCGACGTAACGCTTGGCATACTTGACGGCACGGACGGCACGCTCTATGATTTCCTCCGGCGTTGAGTTGAACTTATATCGTATATGGCTTTCGCTTGTTCCGATGCCCGTATGGATACGCTTGTGCTTGGCATACTGCAGAGCCTCGGCAGCACAGTCGATGTCCTTCTCCACGGCACGTGTCAGGGCACAGATGGTAGGCCAGGTCACGGCCTTGCTGATTTCTATCACGCTGTTAAAGTCGCCCGGACTGCTGACAGGGAACCCTGCCTCAATGACGTCTACGCCAAGTGCCTCCAGCTGCCTGGCAACCTGAATTTTCTCCACCGTGTTGAGCTGGCAGCCCGGCACCTGCTCCCCGTCCCTCAACGTGGTATCGAAAATAAACAATTTGTCACTCATATATACTTTATTTATTGAGAAGCTTCGATTCTTTTTTCGCAGTGCAAAGGTACGAAAAATATCTGGATTTACCAAACATAGCGCGCGCGTTTTCCGGCAAAATGGCAATACACACAAAATCTCCCCCATACTCTGCCCGTCATTCCAAGCAAAATCAGCCATCCGGAAGCCATTGCCTTGCGCAATCGCATTCGCAGATTTCCCGGGGAAACGCCTGCAGGACGAAAACAACGGGGAATACACGGGAGACGAGCCTGCGCCAAAACGTCCCTGCCAGGTCGCAACATTTCTATTGTGCTGATTTACAAGGCAAGGCAGCAAAAAGTGTAACATTGTTACATTGTTACATGTTACATTAAGCATGTTCCCACTTTTCCCTGCCGATGCCCGCATCCCTATGTTTATTATTATATATAATATTATAATAATATAATATTATATATAATAATAAAATTATTTAATACTTTTTTTCACATACACACACTCTGCACAACTGGAACATGCTTATTGTAACATGTAACAATGTAACAATGTAACAAAATCGCAGGCCGATGCCCAAGAACGAGGAGCAAAAAGCAACGGAACGAGAAAAACAGGAAAAAAGTTTTTCTGTTTGCTTGCAATTTCCAAAATATTGTCGTACCTTTGCATTGCAGCACGAAGGAAGAAACCTGCTGCCCAGTTATGCGAGACAATTTTCTTAGTGCACGAAGAAAAAACCTCCAACGGGGCAGTAGCCGAAGCCCGAAGGCAGCACAGAAGCTTCAAAACTCTATTCGCCTCAAGACAAGACC